>NZ_KB906867.1:2212-2510 GCF_000381685.1 Nocardiopsis sp. CNS-639 | reverse complement strand
GTTGCTACCCCTCGCAGGGGCGATGAAGGCAACTCGGTGATGGTCATGCGGTCTTCTCCCAGCGGTGTTGCTACCCCTCGCAGGGGCGATGAAGGCGAGCCCCATGAAGTACCGCATCAAGCCCCGCGACGTGTTGCTCTACCCCTCGCAGGGGCGATGAAGGCGAGCACCATGCACGTGAGGTGGAGCTAGACCTCCTGTTGCTACCCCTCGCAGGGGCGATGAAGGCCGGGCTTGTTCCCGGTGGTGCGCACCTGGACGTTGAGTTGCTACCCCTCGCAGGGGCGATGAAGGCACG
>NZ_KB906867.1:0-1909 GCF_000381685.1 Nocardiopsis sp. CNS-639 | reverse complement strand
GCGATGTGAGTTGCTACCCCTCGCAGGGGCGATGAAGGCTTGCCGAGTCGGGGCACCCACGTGCCCACACGCTGTTGCTACCCCTCGCAGGGGCGATGAAGGCCCGAGAGTAAAGCCGCAGACCAGACCACGTCCCACTCACTGTTTCGAGCCTGGTTTTTCAGCGGACCTCCGGTAGTGCATCCCACCCCGGTGTGTCGCTGAAAACAGCCTCCCTGGGGCTCACGGCGCATCATCTACAGAATGTCACTCGGTGCGCTGCGCGCTATGCCCCACGTCACTCTTTGGGGTGTCACTCCGGGCGGGAACGTGTAGACGATGACATGGTCGTGGCTGTCGTCGATCACGTCCTTGACAGCCCTTTCGAACCGTTTGACCTGCGCAGGACTGAGCTGACCCTCGAAGACGCTGCGCTGAACATGATGCAGGTACAGCCGACACGTGCGCAGAATCTGCGGGTTGCGTTCGACCGCGGTGTCGTAGACCACCACCACATGCACGGCCGCGTCACCACCAGATCCGGAAGGGCTTGTAGGTCTCGCCCTCCAGGCATGCACGGGTGAGTTTGAGGGCTTCCAGGTACATCAGCTCGTCGTAGGCGACCGGGCGGTTGAGTTCGCGGTGCTTGACGCTGTTCGCGAACTCGTCGCGCACTGTCGCCACGACCAGTTTGCGCCCCGCGTCGCTGAGCATCGCCTGGTTGGAGTCCACGTCGAAGTGGTGCTCCTTGAGCTGACTGCGGTTGGCCATCCGCAACAGCAACCGCTCCGCGAACAGGGGCTTGAACACCTCCGCCAAGTCCAGGCACAGCGAGTGCCGTTGGCGCTCCATAGTGCTGTGCAGGAACGCCACCCCGGTGTGCAACGGGGTCAATCGCAGAGCCGTGAGGGAACGCGCGTAGATGATCCCGTTGACGTAGCTGATGAAGGCGTTTCCGGCATTCTTGGGTGGGCGTCGGCTGCGCCCGTGCAGTTGCAGCCAGTCCGGCAGCTTGGTGTCCAGCACCGCCCAGGCCGAGCGGCGGAAGTTGCCCTCGATACCCATCAGCGAGGCCGCGTCGGTGGCCTGCGCCGACTTCTCCTTCAACACCGCGTAGGGCCCTGACAACAGGTCCCGGTCCAGGACCCGGCGCACGTTGAACGCGGTGGCGCGTACCAGGTCGCGGGCGATGCGCACCGACGCCACCGGGTCCGTGGCCAGGCGCACCTGGGCGATGACCGTCTCCCCGGAGGTGGCGGTTTCCGCAGCGGTCAGTGAACCCGAGTAGTCCCCGTAGTAGCTGAGCAGGTGCACGTTGATGCGGTGCTGGTTGAGGAGGCTCACCACGGAGGTGTTGACGTCGATGGGCTTGCAGGCGATGAGGTCGCGCACATCGGTGATGGGGATGCGCACGTCCTCGCCGTGCTCGCGTTCGATGAGCAGGGACTGGTCCTTGCGGCGGATCCGGCAACTGGAGGTGAGCCAGTAGGTTCGTGCGGCGGTGGGCATCACTGGCTCCAGCAGTAGTCGAAGTAGCTGCATCCCCGACAGGCCGACCTGGTGAGCCTGTCGGGCGAGGCGGTCGAGGTGATGGTGGCCAGGACTGAGATCGTTGATGGGGGTTTGGTGTCCTGGTCAGTGGTCGTAAGCGATCAATGACCGCTTGACCGGGGCACCCACCAGCCAGTTGTGCCAGATCGCGGCGTTGAGCGCGCAGATACGCTGGCACACCCTGGCCCACAGCCCCTCGCTGGTGCGCGCGGCGTGGCGTTCCAGACCGAGTTGGTTCTTCAACGTCCAGATGACGGCCTCGATCCGCTGCCGCAGCCAGGACGGGAACACCTCCACCCCGGGTTCGGGCTCGTCCCCGCGCACCGGACGGATGAGCGGATGGCCCAGCTTCGCCGCAGCGGCCTCGATCCCGGCCCCG
>NZ_KB906866.1:102657-212557 GCF_000381685.1 Nocardiopsis sp. CNS-639 | reverse complement strand
CGTCAGGTGCAGGAGTTGTTGGAGCGGGTGGGGTTGGAGCCGGGGCACTACAACCGGTTCCCGCACGCGTTCTCGGGTGGTCAGCGTCAGCGGATCGCGATCGCGCGGGCGTTGATCCTCAAGCCGAAGCTGATCATCTGTGATGAGCCGGTGTCGGCGTTGGATGTGTCCACGCAGGATCAGGTGTTGCGGTTGTTGTCGGAGTTGCAGGACGACTTCGGGTTGACCTACATCTTCGTGGCCCATGATCTGGCGGTGGTGCGTCAGGTGAGTGACCGGGTCGCGGTGATGCGTGCGGGTGAGGTGGTGGAGATGGGTGACAGCGACGCGGTGTACGAGAACCCCGCCAGCGACTACACCCGCCAGCTGCTGACGGCCGCTCCGGTCCTGGACCCCGACGAGGCCCGCCGCCTGCGCGCCGGGCGCGTGGAGAAGCGCGCCGAGGGCAAGGCCGTCGCCTGACGCTCCTCACGGGCCCAACGGTCCTGACAGTCCTGACAGTCCTGACGGACCAGTAGCCGACCGGCAGAACGACCCAGCGCCGGTGCCGCCGCGCAACCCCGCGGCGGCACCGGCGTTTCGCGTGTCCGGGACGAGGGCGCCGATGACAGCGCCGGGCCGTGCGTCAGGCCGGTCGCTGAACCCATCGGGCCACGCTCCGGAGCCGCTGAGCCGTGCGCCGGGCTGGGCACTGAACCCGCCAGGCCGGGCGTCGGAACCGCCGAACCGTGCGCCGCGCTGGGTGCTGGACCCGCCGGAGTCGCTGGACCCGCCGCGGCGTGCGCGGCGAGGAGGACCGCCAGTACTGGCGGTCGGTCCGCGGCGGTTCCGGCGGCTGAACGCCGTCGGGCGGGGGGTCGTCCACAGGGGAGAGATGACCTGGCCGGATCGGGAATGAAAACGGTTATCATTGACTTGTAACGCGTGGGAACCCTGAGGAGGCATCCATGGCACGCAACGAGATCCGGCCGATCATCAAGCTCAAGTCCACCGCGGGGACGGGCTTCACCTACGTCACCCGCAAGAACCGGCGCAACACGCCCGACCGGCTCACCCTGAAGAAGTACGACCCGCGCGTGCGCCGCCACGTCGAGTTCCGCGAGGAGCGCTGAGCCGGGCCGCGCCCCGGCCGCCCGTTCCCGGAAAAGGCCGGGCCCCGGCTGACCGGCGCCCCGACCGGCGGCGGCGCCGATCCTGACGGGCGCCCTCCCGTCGCGCGCCGCCGAGCAGGCGGACCGCCGCGCCCAACGACCACCCCAAGGGGGCACACATGAAGCAGGGAATCCACCCCGACTACCACCCGGTCGTCTTCCGCGACCGCGCGGCCGACTTCTCCTTCCTCACCAGGTCCACCGCCACCAGCGACAAGACCATCGAGTGGAGCGACGGCCGCACCTACCCGCTGATCGACGTCGAGATCTCCAGCGCCAGCCACCCCTTCTACACGGGCAACGCCCGCGTGGTGGACACGGCGGGCCGCGTGGAGCGCTTCCAGCGCCGCTACCAGCGCAAGGGCTGACCGACACGAGCGCGAGGCGGGGCCCGACGCCCCGCCCCCGACCACCCGAGAAGAAGGCAGAGGTTCCATGGCCGTACCCAAGCGCAGGATGTCGCGGTCCAACACCCGCACGCGCCGTTCCCAGTGGAAGGCCGCCACGCCCGACCTGGTGCGCGTCCACATCCGCGGCCGCGAGTACCTCGTGCCGCGCAACCTCGTCCGCGCCTACGAGCGCGGACTGCTCGCGCCGCCCGAGTAGCCGGACCCGGCACGGCCCGCCGACCCCCCGGTCCGGCCGTGATCCCGGACCCGGGCACCGCGGACGCCGCCGCGCGTCCGCCCGCACCGCCGCGCGCCGGCCGGGACCCCCTCCCGCCCGGCGCGCGGCGGTGTGAGCACCGCAGGCGAGCAGCCGGGCGGGGCGGCCGAGCGCCGTAGGGTGGTGGGCATGCCAGCCCGAACGCCCCCTACCGCGCCCGGCGGCGACGCCCCTGGGCTGCGCGCCGACGCGCTGCACAACCGCCACCGCATCGTCGAGGCGGCCCGCGCGGCCTTCGCGGAACGCGGGATCGACGTGCCGATGTCGGCCATCGCCCGCCGCGCCGGGGTGGGGGTCGCCACCCTCTACCGCCGCTTCCCCACCCGCGAGGCCCTGGTCACCGAGGTGTTCGCCGACCAGCTGACGGCCTGCGCCTCCCTGGTGGACGACGGCCTCGCCGACCCGGACCCCTGGCGGGGCTTCTGCTCGGTGGTCGAGCGGGTGTGCGCGATGCAGGCCGCCGACCGGGGCTTCACCGGCGCGTTCCTCACCACCTTCCCCGGCGCGGTCCCCTTCGAGGAGAGGCGCGAGCGCGCCGAACGCGGCCTCACCGAACTCATCCGCCGGGCCAAGGCGGCCGGGCGGCTGCGCCCCGACTTCGCGCTCGCCGACCTCACACTGGTGTTCCTGGCCAACTGCGGGGCCGCCTCCGGCCCGCCGGAGGCGGCCGCCGCATCCTCCCGCCGCCTGGTGGCCTACCTCCTCCAGTCCTTCGAGAACACGGAACGGCGCCGCCCCCTGCCCGCCGCCCCCGAGATCGGACTGGACCAGATCCCCGACCTCTCCACGGGCTGAGCGCGGACGCTCCCGCGAAACGCACCGCCCCTGGCCCCCGGCCCCCTCGGAGTCGGGCAGTCTTAAGGGTGTGACAACGCGAACCGACGAGATCCCCCCGCCGGACCCACGGACACCGAGAGCCCCGCGCAGGCCCGTCGACCTCCTCACGGGAACGGTCGGCCTGATCGTGGTGGCGGCGATCATGATCGCCGTCCGCGTGGTCACCGACGGTGTGGAGGGGACCGATCCCGACCGGCTCCGCGCACTGCTGCCCTCCGGCCTGCTCCTGCTCGTCGCCGCGGGTGCCAACCTCCTGCTGATCGTCCTGGTCAGCTACGTCGTCCTGCGCACGCTGTTCACCGGGCGGCGGCGCTCCCTGGTCCGGCCGGTCGCCGCCGGAATCGCCGCCTACACGCTCGCCTCGCTGATCAACGCCACCCTCTTCGCGCTGATCGGCCCGGAGCGGTTCCCCGACGCGCTCGCCCCCGACGACGTGTTCACCAGCGCCACCCTCGGCTACGTGGCCGCCGTCCTGGCCTTCATCCGCACCATGCCCACCGGACTGCCGCGGGTCCGCTCGATCCTGTGGGCGGGCAACACCACCGTCGCGGTCTGCGCCCTGCTGGCCGGGGTCACCAGCCTCCTCGCCCTCGTCCTGACCGTCCTGGTCGGCCTCACCTGCGCCGCCCTGGTCCGGTACGCGCTGGGGGAGAGGCCGCCGCCGCAGACCGACAACGGCCTGGACGCCGAGCTGCGCCGGTTCGGGCTGGCCGCCACCGGCGTCTCCCGCGCGGACGACGACGAGGAGGGAAACCCCCGCCACCTGGCCGAACTCGACGACGGCCGCCGGGTGGAACTGGTCGTGCTCAGCTCCGAGAACACCGCCGGGTTCTGGCGGCGCCTGCGCGACCTGCTGTTCCTGCGCGGTCCCGTGGCACCCCGGATGCTCTACGGCGTGCGCCGCCGCGCCGAGCACGCCGCTCTGATGAGCTTCTCCGCCCGGCAGGCGGGGGCCGCCGTCCCCCGGGTCCTGGCCGTCGGCGAACTCGGGCCCGGCACCGTCCTGCTGGTCCGCGAGCTGCCCGCCTTCCGCTCGCTGGACGCGCTCGACGACGAGGAGCTCACCGACGAGCTGATCGACCTGTGCTGGCGCGAACTCGGACTGCTGCACCGCCACCGGCTCGTCCACGGCAACGTCAACGGCGCCACCGTCGGTGTTCTGGACCAGCCCCGCGACCCTGCCAGCGCCTCCGTCCCCGAGGGCGCGTCAGAACCGGCAGAGGCCGCCACCTCGGCAGACACCTCCGGAACCGCGCTCCCGCCGGTCCCGGCGGCCTCTCGTGAAGCGGCGGTCCTGCTCACCGGCCTGGACCGCGGAGGCGTGGCCGCCCCCCAGCTCCAGGTATCCCTGGACCAGGCCGCCATGCTCACCCTGCTGGCCATGCGGGTGGGGTCCGGGCGCGCCGTGGACTCGGCGGTGCGCGCGCTGGGCGTGACCGCCACGGCCGCGGTCCTGCCCTTCCTGCAGCCCGCAGGCCTGCCCTACGCGCTGCGCAGGGGGCTGCGCGGGGACCGCGGGCTCCTGGCCAGGCTGCGCGAGCGCGTGGTGCGCATCGCCCCGGAGGCGCCCTCCGAACCCGCCCGCCTGGAGCGCATGCGTCCGCGCACCGTGGTCAGCGTCATCGTCGCCACCGTCGTCGGCCTGGTGCTGCTGTACCAGCTCACCGGCGTGGACTTCACCGCCATCGGCCGGGCCGACCCGGTGTGGACGCTGGCCGCGCTCGCCGCTTCGGTGGTGTGCACGCTCTCGGCCGCGATGATCCTCATCGGCTTCGTGCCCGTGCCGCTGCCGTGGTGGCGCACCGTCATGGTCCAGTACGCGGGGTCGTTCGTGCGCATCGCCGCCCCCGCCGGGCTGGGGTCGCTCGCGATCAACACCCGGTTCGTCACCAGGGAGGGGGTCTCGACCTCCCTGGCCCTGTCCGCGGTGGGCCTCACCCAGCTGGTCGGGTTCCTGGTGCACGTGCCGCTGCTGCTGGTGTGCGCCTACCTCACCGGCACCTCGTACTGGACCGGGTTCACGCCCTCCCCGACCGTCGTCGTGATCAGCGTCGCCGGAACGGCCGTGGTGGGGGTGGTCCTGCTGCTGCCCCGGCTGCGGCACGCCCTCGGCGCCCGGATCCGGCCCTACCTGCGCGGGGTGCTGCCGCGGCTGCTGGACATGCTCCAGAGCCCGTCCAGCCTGCTGCTCGGCTTCGGCGGAACGCTGCTGATCACCGCGGCGTTCGTGCTGTGCCTGCAGTTCTCGGTCCTGGCCTTCGCCGACCCGGGCGCCCAGGTGAGCCTGGTGGCGGTCGCGGTGGTGTTCCTGGCGGGCAACGCCATCGGCTCGGCCGCGCCCACGCCCGGCGGCCTGGGCGCGGTGGAGGCCGCCCTGATCGGCGGCCTGACCACCGTGGTGGGCGTCCCCGCCGCCGTCGCGCTGCCCGCGGTGCTGCTGTTCCGGCTGCTGACCTTCTGGCTGCCGGTCCTGCCGGGCTGGGGGGCCTTCTCCTACCTCCAGCGCCGCGAGGCCATCTGAGCGGGGCCCGGGCGTCAGGAGACGCCGGAGCGGGCGGGCACGAGCCTGCCGATCCCCCAGGCGACCAGACCGGTGACGGCGCCGACGGCCGCCCCGGTGAGGAGGCTGCTCACCACCGCGAAGCCGCGGATGACGACCGCGTGCGCGAGGGGCGGCAGGTCGCCGAGGTTGCCGCCGAGCCTGGGGGCACCGCCCTCCCAGGCGGTGTTCCACAGCAGCTGGTGCCCCAGGGCGAGGAGGACGCCGTAGAGCAGCCCGACCGCCAACAGCGTCAGGAACGGGTTCGGCACCCGGGTCAGGACGGCCACCGCCACCCACACGAGCGGGGGGACGAACACGAACAGGGCGTTGACGAGCGTTCCCTCCTGGATGACGCCGAGGTCGTGCAGGATCACGCGGGGCGCCGCGAGCAGGGCCAGCAGGGCGATGGCGGTCCAGGGCAGGCCGAGGGCGGAGCGTTTCTGTGCGGTCATGCCCACGACCCTAGGGAGGCCGCCGCGCCAGCACATCCGCGTTCGGTATCGACCGTGTACGCCCGTGGTCGGACCCGGGGCAGCGCCCCGTCGTTAACCTGTTGAGCCCGCCCCGTCGGGTGCGCACAATGGCCGGATGACCACGAGGAGGCGGGAACCCGTGCGCGGCTTCGACGACCTGGTGGAGGAGGCCGTCCGGCGGCCGACCTCCGGGTGGGACTTCCGGTTCCTGGACGGAAGAGTGGTCGAGGACCCGCTGCCCTGGTCCTACGGGGAGCGCGCCGGGCGGCTCGTGCGTACCGTGCGGGCGCCCGTCCTGGACCTGGGCACCGGGGGCGGAGAGTTCCTCTCCTCGCTGGCGCCGCTGCCGCCAGGCTCCCGGGCCACCGAGGGGTGGCCGCCGAACGTGCCCGTCGCGCGCCGCAGGCTCGCGGCCCTGGCGGTGGACGTGGTGGAGCCGGGGCCCGACGGGAGCCTGCCCCTGCCCTCCGGAGAGTTCGACGCGGTGCTCGACCGCCACGAGGTCTACGACCCCGCCGAGGTCGCCCGGGTCCTGGCCCCCGGCGGGGTCTTCGTCACCCAGCAGGTCGGCGGAGACGACGGGTACGAACTCAGCGCCCTCCTGGAGGGGCCGCCCCCGGACCGGGACGCGCGCTGGAACCTCGACGCGGCGGTCGCGGGCCTGGAGGGGGCGGGCCTGGTCGTCACCCGCGCCCGCCGGGCCCGGACCCTGCGCCGCTTCTACGACGTGGGCGTGCTCGTGTCCTACCTGCGCATGGTGCCGTGGCAGGTGCCGGGCTTCGACGCGCACACCCACCGCGGGCCGCTGCTGCGGCTGCACCGGGACATGGCGCGGGGGATCCCGCTCACGTGCACGGTGGACCGCTTCCTCGTCGAGGCGGCCCGGCGCTGACCGGCGCTCACTCGCCCAGTGTGATCGCCTCGGCCTCGGCCCGGGCGGACTCGGTGCCGTTGTCCACCCTGCGCAGCGCCCCGCGACCCAGGAGCACGATCCCCGCGGCCAGCGCCACCGACACCGCCGCCGCGTACATCGGCGCGCCGGGGGACAGGGCCGCGGCGAGCGCGGAGGCGGCCGGGGGAGCGGCGGCGCCGCCGAGGAAGCGCACCGCCGAGTAGGACGAGGACGCCACCGAGCGCGGCAGGTCGCTGGCCTCCATCACGCACTCGGTCAGCACCGTGTTGAGCACGCCCAGCAGCAGGCCGCCCAGCACGATGGCGGTGATCAGCCCCGCCGTGGACGAGATGAGCGCGCCCGCGGCGACCAGGTCCGCGGCCAGCAGGAGCAGGGTCGCCCACAGCACCCGCGTGCGCGGCCACCGGCGGGTGAGCACCGGGGCCACGAAGACCGAGGTCACGGCGACCGCCAGACCCCAGCCGAAGAAGGTGAACCCCAGGCCCATCTCGTCCAGCCCCAGGGGGAAGGGCGTGTAGGCCAGAAGGGCGAAGAACCCGATGTTGTAGAACAGCGCGGCCAGGGCCAGCACCAGGATGCCCGGGACGCGCAGCGCCGCGAACGGGGCCGACAGCGGCACCGGCGCGGTCCGCTCCGTGGCGTCGCTCCTGAGCAGGACGGCGATCGCGACGAACCCGACCGCCATCAGCGCGGCGGTGCCGAAGAAGGGGCCGCGCCAGCTGACGCTGCCGAGCAGTCCGCCCAGGAGCGGGCCCGTGGCGATGCCCAGGCCCAGTGCCGCCTCGTAGAGCACGATCGCGGAGGAGGCCCCACCGCTGGCGGCGCCGACGATGGTGGCCAGGGCGGTGGAGATGAAGAACGCGTTGCCCAGTCCCCACCCGGCCCGGAAGCCGATGACGGACTCGACGCTGCCGCTGGCCCCGGCCGCGGCGGCGAAGATCACGATCAGCGCCAGGCCGACCAGCAGGGTGCGCTTGGCGCCCAGGCGGCTCGACACCCAGCTGGTGACGAGCATGGCCAGGCCGGTGACCAGAAGGTAGCTGGTGAACAGCAGCGAGGTCTGGGTCTGCGTGGCCTCCAGGCTGCGGGAGATCGCGGGCAGGATCGGGTCCACCAGGCCGATGCCCATGAAGGCGATCACGCAGGCGAACGCCACGGCCCACACGGCGCGCGGCTGCCGGAGGATGGAGCCCTCCGGCGCATGCCCCTGGTCCGCGCCTCCGGGCGGTGCTGTACGCGGGGTGTCGGTCTTCGCCACCATGTTCTCGCTGCTCCCTGTCGTCGCTGATGGTGGGGAGGACGGCGGCCGATCCGGTCGGGGCCCTCATTCACATAGGTAACCTATGTTAATCCCCGCGCATTCCCGACCGGCACGCGAGGGGCGCGGGGGAGGGGAGGCGTCGATCACCGGAACCGCGGGAGGGCACGCGGGCGGCGGGCGCGAGGGCGGTGCGAGCCGAGGGTGCGACCGGGCTCCGGGAACGGAACCGCCCGCTCAGGCCCCGCCGCGGCGCAGTCGCTCGTCCAGCAGCCGCACCGACTCCGACAGCAGCTCCCGCTCACGCGCGGACAGGTCGGAGAACAGCGGCTCCAGCGCGTCGCCGATCCGGTGCCGCCAGTCCTCCAGCGCCGCCGCGCCCGCCAGGGTCAGCTCGTGCAGCTGGGCCCGCCGGTCGTCGGGGTCGGGGCTGCGCGCCACGTACCCGGAGGAGAGCAGCGACTCCACGATCACCGTCATGGTCGGCTGCCTGACCCGGCAGTGCTCGGCCAGGACGCCCAGCCGCAGCGGCCCCTTCTCCTGGAGCACGCTCAGCGCGCGCCATGTCGCCGGGGACGTGCGCTCGCCGGTCTCGTGCGCGGCGTAGCGCCCGATCCGCTGGCTGATGTTGAGGAGGCGGACCAGGAGGTGGGCGACATCGGGGCCCCGGCCGTCCCCGGCGTCCGCGTTCTCGGTGTGCTCGTCGTCGTGGTGCACGCCGCAAGGCTAGGGCATCTTCGGTCGGCGTGCTCCGCCGTGGGACGGGCGCTGTTCCCCCGCGGCCTACCGCGCCGCGGGGGAACAGCGGTCACGGGCGCCTGCCTGCCCGCGCCACGGAGTCGTGCGGGGGCGGCCCCGCGGCCGCCGTGGTCGGCCGTCCCGGTCCCGGGATCGGAGGCGACCAGGCCCTGTCCACACGCCCGGACGCGCCGTTTTCCTTCCCGTGGCTCACAGGCCGTGGCGGCCCTCGCCCGCCACCAGCTCGCCCACACGCGCCTCGGACTCGGCCGAGAAGGCGTCACGGCGGGCGGCGACCGCCCGGCGGGTGTCCTCGTTGACCAGGTCGGCGTTGATCTGGGCCCCGGCGGCGGCGCCCGAGGCCGCCGACGCGCCGACCTGGGCGGTCAGGTCGGTGACGTTGCCCGCGGCCCACACCCCGGGCACGTCGGTGCGGCCGTTCTCGTCGGTGGGGACGTACTCGCCGACCCCCATCGGGTGCTCCTGCACCCGCAGACCGAGCGTCTCCAGGAAGGAGGCGCGCGCCACCATCCGCGTTCCGACGGCCACCACCTCCCGGTCGACCACCGTGCCGTCCGCGAGCCGCAGCCCCGTGATCCGGCCGCCGGCGGTCTCCAGGGAGGCCACCGGACCCTCCACCACACGGATGTCGCGGGCGGCCAGCTTCTCGGCGTCCTCCTCGCCCGGTGCGGACGTGGTATGGGTGAAGAGCGTGACGTCCTCGCTCCACTGGCGGAACAGCAGCGCCTGGTGCACCGCCATCGGTCCGCTGGCCAGCACGCCGATGGCCCGGTCGCGCACCTCCCAGCCGTGGCAGTACGGGCAGTGCACCACGCCCGCGCCCCACTGCTCCCGCACGCCCGCCACATCCGGTAGTTCGTCCACCAGTCCGGTGGTCACCAGGACCCGGCGCGCGCGTACGCCGCGGCCGTCGGCCAGTTCCACCCGGAACCCGTCGCCGTCGCGGGTCACAGCCGTGACCTCCCCTGTGTTCACGTGGCCGCCGTAGCCGCGCACCTCCGCCCGGCCCCGCTCCAGCAGTTCGGCCGGGGACATGCCCTCCCTGGCCAGCAGCCCGTGCACGCCCGACGCGGGCGCGTTGCGCGGGGCGCCCGAGTCGAGTACCGCCACCGAGCGCCGGGCCCGGGCCAGCATGAGGGCAGCGTTCAGTCCGGCGGCGCCACCGCCGACCACCACCGCGTCGTAGCCGTTCTCCAACTGATCGTTCACCGCGATCACCTCCATGCCCCCACCATGCGACCCCCTCACCGGTTCACGCAATCTTTGTTGCCGTTATGGCAAAATGGCGGCATGGAACACGACCTCGACCAGGCGCTCGACGCGGTCGGACCCCGGTTGCGCGCGCTGCGCAAGCAGAAGGAGACCACGCTGACCGACCTGTCGGCGGCGACCGGCATCTCGGTGAGCACGCTGTCCCGGCTGGAGTCGGGTTCTCGCCGTCCCACCCTCGAACTGCTGTTTCCGCTGGCCAGGGCGTACGGGGTCACTCTCGACGAACTCGTGGACGCGCCGCCCACAGGCGACCCGCGCATCCACCTGCGTCCGGTCAACCGCCACGGCATGACCATGCTGCCCCTGACCCGCCGCCCCGGCGGCATCCAGGCGTACAAGCTGGTGATCCCGGGCCGCGACCGGCCGAGCCGGCCCGACCCGCAGACCCACGAGGGCTACGAGTGGCTCTACGTCCTCAACGGTCGGCTGCGGGTCGTGCTGGGCGAGCACGACCTAGTGCTCGCCCCGGGGGAGGCGGCCGAGTTCGACACCCGCGTGCCGCACTGGTTCGGCTCCGCCGACACCGAGGCGGTCGAGTTCCTCAGCCTGTTCGGCAGACAGGGAGAGCGCGCGCACCTGCGCGCCCGCCCCAAGACGGAGAACGCGTCCGGCGACGCCGACGCGTGACCGGAAGGGCGCGTCGGCCCGCGCCCACCAGGGGCGGTCCTGCTCCCAGAGGCGCGGTGGACCGCTGACAGCGCCCTCGGGGGCAGGGCCACCGCTGCGGAACCCCCACGCGTCACATCGTCCACGCTTTCGGTCAGGGGGTCGGCACTCGTGAGCCGGGGGCCGCCTGCTCGGCGGTGGGGCTGTCGGAGGCGCGCACGCTCGGGCACAAGGAGTCCGAGCCCGTCCCCGTACGGAACCCGGTTCCGGGTGCGGGGGCTCTCAGGAGCCGGGGACCGCTTCTTCAGCGGCGGGGCGCCCGGAGGCGCACACGCTCCGGCACGCGGCGACGACCTCCTCCACGCCGATCGCGTCCAGTCCCGGGTCCAGTTCGGCGGCGTGCGGATCGCCCAGGCGGCCCGCCCACAGGCACACGTGGACGTCCCGGTCCACCCGCGGGCCCCACAGCCGCGGGGAGACCGGCCCGAACAGGCGCACCGACGGCGTGCCGTAGGCCGTGGCCAGGTGGCCGATCCCGGTGTCCCCGCACACCACCAGCCGAGCCTCGCCGACCAGCCGCGCCAGCAGGCCCAGGGAGGTGCGCCCGGCCAGCACCGCCCGACCGCCGAGCCCGGCGGCCTCGGCCACCCGCTCGGCCAGCGCGGTCTCGTTCGGCGAGCCGGTCACCAGCACCCGCAGCCCCGAGGCCGCGAGGTCCCCCGCCACCCGCGCGAAACGCTCCGGGGGCCAGCGCCGCGACCCGGAGGCGGCCCCCGGGTGGACGATCGCGGTGTCCCCCTCGACCACCGCGTCCCGCCCCCGCGACGGGTTCGGCCACCGCAGGTCGTCGGGGTCGGCCGCCACACCGTGCGCGAGCAGCAGGCGGCACCAGATCTCGGCGTCGTGGACCCCCTCGGGCCACTCCGGGCCCGGCCACTGCGGGGCGGACGGGTGGCCGTGCGTCCACAGCCGCTCCGGCGACAGCGCCGCCAGGGCCGCGGTGCTCTGCGGTCCCCGGCCGTGCAGGTTGACCGCCAGGTCCGGAGAGCGGGTGTCGGGCGCGCGCAGCGGCTCGGTCGGCAGGACATCCCAGTCCAGCCCGGCCAGCGCGACCAGGTGCCGGTACCAGGAGGGGCCCGCCAGGGTGCGCCGCCAGGACGGCAGCGCCCGCTCCAGCGCGCGCAGCGCGGGAACGGCCGTGGCGAAGTCGCCCAGCCCCAGCGCCCGCAGCGCCAGCAGGGCAGGCCGCCCGCCCGTGCCGGGGACCCGGCCCCCGTCGGGCCCTCCGTGGCCGGGGCCCGGGTTCTCTCCCGCCGGTTCCACCGGATACCTCAGCGGTTGGGGTCGGCGGCGCTGACGTCGGCCAGCGCCGAGTCCTCGTCCACGGCCCGCGCCAGGTCGCCCATGGACACCACGCCCACGACGCGGTCGCCGTCCACGACGGGAAGGCGGCGCACCGCGCTGGTGCGCATGACGTGCACCGCGTCGGCGATCCCGCTCTGCGGCGGCACGGTGGCCACCTCCGAGCTGCACACGTCGCCGACGCTGTGCTCGCCCGGGTCGCCGCCCTCGGCCACGCAGCGCACCACGATGTCGCGGTCGGTCAGGATGCCCATGATCTGCTTGTCCCGGGTCACGACGACGTCGCCCACGTCGGCGTCGCGCATGATCTCCGCGGCCTCACGCAGGGACGTGTCCGGCGAGACCGTGCGGACCGGGCTGCTCATCACCTGGTCGATGGTTCGCACCACCATGGTCCTGCTCCTTTCGTGCCGGTCGTGCCTCTTCCGTTCTCACCGGTCCCATAGCCCGCATCCATGGGGGCAAACATGACGGCTCCCCCGCCGCCGCGGGGCGGACGGCGGGTGCGCGGGCGGCGGGCCCGGAGCGGTTTCCACGCGCGCGTCGGTGCTGGTGAGCGGGTTCCGGTCGGCCTGTGGTCGATGTTTAGGCGTCGCTGCTGCTGGTAGTCGAGTGGGTGCGCTCGGCGTCTGAGTCGCAGACCGGGCCTGAGGAGGGAGCGGTTACATGCGTGTCCTCGGTGTCAACGCCGTCTTCCACGACCCGGCGGCGGCGATCGTCGTCGACGGCCGTACGGTCGCGGCGGCGGAGGAGGAACGGTTCTCGCGGCGCAAGCACGGCAAGGCCGCGGTCCCCTTCTCCACGTGGGAGCTGCCGGAGCAGGCGATGCGCTGGTGCCTGGAGCGCGCGGGGCTGCGCCCCGCCGACCTGGACGCGGTCACCTACTCCTACGACCCCGCGCTGGCCGACCCCGACGGGCCCGGACAGGACCGCGGCTGGGAACGCCTGCGCCTGTTCTACGTCGAGCGCGCGCCGCACTTCCTGGCCACCGCGCTGCCGGGCCTGGACCCGGCCAAGGTCACCTACGTCCCCCACCACGTCGCGCACGCGGCCTCCGCCGGACTCGCCGCCCCGCCCGAGGCCGGAGGCGGCGAGTGCGCGGTGTTCGTGGCCGACGGCCGCGGCGAGAGCACCTCGCACATGGCGGGCGTCTACACCGGCGGGAAGCTGGACGTGCTGGTCCGCCAGCCGCTGCCCGAGTCCCTGGGGCTGGTCTACGAGGAGCTCACCGAACACGTCGGCTTCCACCGCTCCAGCGACGAGTACAAGGTGATGGCCCTGGCCTCCTACGGCGAGCCCACCATGCTCGACGCGGTCCGCAAGTGCGTGCGCTACGAGGGCGACGGCCTGGTCCGCGCCTCGGGCCTGGACTGGAACTCCCTCACCGACCCGTGCGAGCCGGGACGGGAGCCCTCCAAGGAGCACGCGAACCTGGCCGCCAGCGTGCAGGCCGCCATGGAGGAGACCCTCCTGGCCGTCGTCGGCTGGCTGCACGAGCGGACCGGCCGCCCGCACCTGACGATGGCGGGCGGGGTCGCGCTCAACTGCGTCGCCAACAGCCGCATCGTCCGTGAGGGGCCCTTCGAGAGCGTCTGGGTGCAGCCCGCCTCCGGCGACGCGGGCACTGCGCTGGGCGGCGCCCTGCACGCGGCCTCGCTCGTGGAGGACGTGGCGCCCATGCCCGGGGCCGCCCTGGGCCGCTCCTGGGACGAGGACGAGCTGCACGCGATCCTGCGCGAGGCCGACGTCGCCTTCGAGCGCCCCGACGACCTGGCCGACACCGTGGCCGAGGCCCTGGAGCGGGACGCGCTGGTGGCCTGGTTCCAGGGCGCCGCGGAGTACGGGCCCCGCGCGCTGGGGCACCGGTCCCTGCTCGCCAACCCGTCCAACCCCGACAACCTCGAACGGCTCAACCGGGTCAAGGGGCGCGAGCAGTTCCGTCCCGTCGCGCCGATGGTGGCCGAGCACAGGGCGTCGGAGATCTTCTCGGGCGGGCCCCTGCCCAGCCCCTACATGCTCTTCGTCCACGAGGTGCACCCCGACTGGCGCGACCGCCTGCCCGCCGTGGTGCACGTGGACGGCACCGCCCGCGTGCAGACCGTGGCCGAGCGGGACGACCCGCTCACCGCGCGCCTGCTGGACCGCTTCGAACGGCGCAGCGGCCTGCCGGTCCTGGTCAACACCAGCCTCAACACCGCCGGGCGGCCCATGGTCGACTCCCCGCGCGACGCCCTGGAGTGCTTCGGGTCCGCGCCCGTGGACCTGCTGGCCATCGGCCCGTTCGTCGTGCGCCGCCGCGCGGGCGAGGGGGCGCACCGGTGAGCGCTCCCCGCTACTCCGTGGTCGTGCCCACCGTGGGGCGCGACACCCTGCCCCGCGTGCTGGGACCGCTTCTGGACGCACCGCCGCGGGAGGCGCCCGAGGAGGTCGTCGTCGTGGACGACCGGCCGCCCGACGACACCGCGCCGCTGCCCGGGACCGACCACGCCCGGGTGCGCGTCCTGCGCACCGGGGGAGGCGGCCCCGCCGCCGCCCGCCAGGCCGGGTGGCACGCCTGCGCCACCGAGTGGATCGCCTTCCTGGACGACGACGTGGCCCCGCCCGCGGACTGGCCGCGGCGCCTTCGCGCCGACCTGGCCGACCTGCCCGCCGAGGTGGGCGCCAGCCAGGGCCGCATCACCGTGCCCCGCCCGCGCGGGTACCGGCCCACGGACGCCGAACGGGCCACCCTGGCCCTGGAGGGCGCCCGCTGGATCACCGCCGACATGGCCTACCGCAGGAGCGCCCTGGAGGCGGTCGGCGGCTTCGACGCCCGCTTCCCGCGCGCCTACCGCGAGGACACCGACCTGGCCCTGCGGGTCGTGGACGCCGGGTTCGTCCTCGTGCCCGGCGAACGCGAGTGCGTGCACCCGCTGCGCGGCGGCGGGCGCTGGGCGAGCCTGGCCGCCCAGCGCGGCAACGCCGACAACGCGCTGATGGACCGCCTGCACGGGCGCGGCTGGCGCAACCGGGTCGGGGAGGGCCCCGGCGGGCTGCGCGGGCACGTCCTCACCACGGCCGCCCTGCTGGGCGCCGCAGGGGCGGCCCTGACCGGGCACCGCGCCGAGGCCGCCGCGTGCGCCGCGCTGTGGACCGCGCGCACCGCCGCGTTCGCCCGGCGCCGGATCCGCGGCGGACCCGCCACCCGCGACGAGGTCACCGACATGCTGGTGACCAGCGCGCTCATCCCGCCCCTGGCCTGCTGGCAGCGGCTGCGCGGCGAGATCCGCCACGCCGGGGCGCGGCCCGCCCCGGGAGCGGCGGCCGTGCTGTTCGACAGGGACGGCACCCTGGTCGAGGACGTCCCCTACAACGGCGACCCCGACAAGGTGCGCCCCACGCCCTCGGCCGAACGGGCGCTCGCCCTGGCCCGCGGCGCCGGACTCGCCGTCGGGGTGGTCAGCAACCAGTCGGGCATCGCCCGCGGACTGATCACCCGCGACCAGGTGGACGCGGTCAACCGGCGGGTGGAGGAACTGCTGGGCCCCTTCGACGTGTGGCGCGTGTGCCCGCACGGCGAGGAGGACGGCTGCGGATGCCGCAAGCCCGCGCCCGGCATGGTCCGCTCCGCCGCGGCCGAACTGGGCCTGCCGCCCTCCCGCTGCGCGCTGGTCGGCGACATCGGCGCCGACGTGGACGCCGCTCGGGCCGCGGGTGCGCGCGGGGTGCTCGTGCCCACCGCCGCCACCCTGGACGCCGAGTGCCGTTCCGCGCCCGAGACCGCGCCCGACCTGGAGGCCGCCGTCCTGCGCCTGCTCGGAAGGGACGCTTCGTGAGCGGGGGAACCGTGATCGTGGCGCGCCTGGACAGCATGGGGGACGTCCTGCTGTCCGGACCGGCCGTGCGCGCCGTCGCCCACGGAGCCGACCGGGTCGTCTACCTCGCCGGACCCCGGGGAGCCGAGACCGCCGCGACGCTGCCGGGTGTGGACCGCGTCCTGACCTGGTGCGCGCCCTGGATCGCCGCCGACCCGCCGCCGGTGGACGCCGCCGACGTCGCCCGCCTCGTGGAACGCCTGTCCGGCCTCGGCACGGACGCCGCCGTGATCCTGACCTCCTTCCACCAGTCGCCGCTGCCGCTGGCCCTGCTCCTGCGCATGGCCGGGGTGCCCCGCGTCTCGGCCGTCAGCGAGGACTACCCGGGCAGCCTGCTCGACGTGCGCCACCACGTGGCCCACGCGATCCCCGAGGCCGAGCGGATGCTGTCCCTGGCCCGCGCGGCCGGGTACCCGCCGCCCCCCGGCGACGACGGACGCCTGGCCGTGCGCCGCCCGCTGCCCGACACCCGGGAGCTGACCGGGCCCGACGGGTACGCGGTGGTCCACGTCGGCGCGGACGCCCCCTCCCGGGAGCTGCCGCCCGCCCTGGCCGCCAAGACCGTCGCCGCGCTGGCCGAACGCGGCCACCGGGTCCTGGTCACCGGCACCGCAGGGGAGGCCGAGACGGCCCGCGAGGTCGCCGCGCACGGCGCGGCGGACCTGGCCGGGCGCACCACCGTCACCGAACTGGCCGACGTGCTCGACCGCGCCGCCGTCCTGGTCTCGGGCAACACCGGCCCCGCCCACCTGGCCGCCGCCGTCGGCACGCCCGTGGTCTCGCTCTTCTCCCCGGTCGTGCCCGCCTCCGCGTGGGCGCCCCACGGCACCGCGGTCCGCGTCCTGGGGGACCAGCTCGCGCCCTGCGCCGACACCCGGGCCCGGGTCTGCCCCGTACCCGGTCATCCCTGCCTGAACTCCGTCTCCTCCGACGACGTCCTGACCGCGGTCGACGAACTCCTGGGGGCACGATGACCATCCACCACCCGACGCCCACGATCCCGGCGCACACACCCCGGGGCATGGCGCAGGGCCGGGCCCGGACGCCCGCGCGCGTGCTGCGGATCCTGCTCTGGCACGTCCACGGCTCGTGGACGACCGCGTTCGTCCACGGCGGGCACACCTGCCTGCTGCCGGTGACCCCGGACCGGGGGCCCGACGGGCGGGGCCGCGCCCGTACCTGGGACTGGCCCGCCAACGCCGAGGAGCTGTCCCCCGAGGCGGTGCGGGACAGCGACCCCGACCTGGTGGTCCTCCAGCGACCGCACGAGATCGCCCTGGCCGAGGAGCTCCTGGGCCGCGTGCCGGGCCGGGACGTGCCCGCCGTCTACGTCGAGCACAACACCCCGCGCCAGGACGTGCCGATCACCCGGCACCCCGTCGCCGACCGCGGCGACATCCCCGTCGTCCACGTCACCCACTTCAACGACCTGTTCTGGGACTGCGGGCGCGCGCCCACCCGCGTGGTCGAACACGGCGTGCCCGACCCCGGGTACCGCTACACCGGCGAGGTCCTCCGCACGGGCGTGGTGCTCAACGAGCCCCTGCGCCGCTGGCGCTTCACCGGCACCGACCTGCTGCCCGCGCTCGCCGGGAGCGTGCCCCTGGACCTGTTCGGCATGGGCGTGGCCGGGGTACCCGAGCACCTCGGGCTGGCGCCCTCGCGGCTGCGCGCCCACGAGGACCTGCCCCAGGGCGCCATGCACGGCGAACTGGCCCGCCGCCGCGCCTACGCCCACCCGCTGCGGTGGACCTCGCTCGGCCTGTCCCTCATCGAGGCGATGATGCTGGGCCTGCCCGTGGCCGCCCTGGGCACGACCGAGGCCTACGAGGCCGTACCGCCCGAGGCGGGCACCGTCTCGACCGACCCCCGAGTACTCGCGGAGGCGCTGCGCGCGTTCCATGAGGATCGCGACCTCGCCCTTCGCACCGGCAAGGCCGCCCGTGCGGCGGCACTGCGCCGCTACGGGCTCACCAGGTTCCTCGACGACTGGGACCGGGTGCTACAGGAGGTGACGTCATGAGGATCGCCATGGTCTCCGAACACGCCAGCCCGCTGGCGGCGATCACCGGAGAGGACGCGGGCGGCCAGAACGTCCACGTGGCCGAGCTGGCCGCGGCGCTCGCCGCGCGCGGACACGAGGTCGTGGTCCACACGCGCCGCACCGACGCCGAGCGGCCCGACAGCGTCTCCCTGGGCCCGGGCGTGCGCGTGGAGCACGTGCGCGCCGGACCGGCGGCCCCGATCAGCAAGGACGAGCTGCCCCAGTACATGCCCGAGTTCGCGCAGCGGCTGCGGGCGGCCTGGCGCGTCCAACGGCCCGACGTCGTCCACGCCCACTTCTGGATGAGCGGTTTCGCCTCCCTGCGGGCGGCCGGCGCCCTGGGCCTGCCCGTGTTGCAGACCTTCCACGCCCTGGGCACCGTCAAGCGCCGCCACCAGGGCACGGACGACACCAGCCCCGCCGAGCGCGTCCCGACCGAACGCGCCGTGGCCGGTCAGTGCGACATGGTCGTGGCCACCTCCACCGAGGAGCGGCGCGAACTCGCCGAGTGGGGGATCCCGCCCGCGCGCGTGGCCGTGGTGCCCTGCGGCGTGGACACCTCACGCTTCACCGCCGAGGGCCCCGCCGCCGAGCGCGGCGACCGCCCGCGCCTGCTCAGCCTGGGCCGCCTGGTCAGGCGCAAGGGCGTGGACACGGTGATCCGCGCGCTGGCCGAGGTGCCCGAGGCCGAACTGGTCATCGCCGGAGGAACCGCCCGCGAACGCCTGTGGACCCAGCCCGAGGCGGTGCGGTTGCGCATGGCCGCCGAGCGCGCGGGCGTGGACGACCGGGTCCGCTTCCTGGGCTGCGTGGACCGCGCCGAGGTCCCCGCCCTGCTCAGGTCGGCCGACGTGGCCGTCAACGTGCCCTGGTACGAGCCGTTCGGGATCTCCACCGTCGAGGCGATGGCCTGCGGTGTCCCCGTGGTCGCCTCCCGCGTGGGCGGCCACGTCGACACCGTCGTGCACGGGGAGACCGGGCTCCTCGTCCCGGCCAGGTCGCCCGAGCGGCTGGGCCGCGCCGTGCGCTGGCTGCTCTCGGACGAGGCGACCAGGATCTCCTTCGCCGACGCCGCGGCCGAGCGGGCGCGCGACCACTACTCGTGGGCGGAGGTGGCCCGGCGCACCGAGGAGTGCTACCTGCACGTGACCACGACCGCGACCGGTGCGGCCGTCCCCGCGCCCCGCGCGGGGCTCAGCACGCCGGTCGCCACCACCACCGGGGGAGGCGAGGAGTGATGCACACCCACCTGAGACAGCTCAGCTCCGCGCTGGACGGCACGGACGCGGCCCTGGTCGAGGAGTGGGGACGCCGCGCCGCGCGCGCCCTGAGCCGGGGGCAGCGCCTGTTCACCTGCGGCAACGGCGGCAGCGCGGCCGAGGCCCAGCACCTGACGGCCGAACTGACCGGACGCTTCGAGGACGAGCGCGAGCCCCTGTCGGCCATCGCGCTGCACGCGGAGACCTCCAGCGTCACCGCCATCGCCAACGACTACGGCTACCACCAGGTCTACGCGCGCCAGCTGCGCGCCCACGCCCGCCCGGGCGACCTGCTGGTGTGCCTGTCCACCAGCGGCAACAGCGAGAACGTCGTCGCCGCGGCCAAGGCCGCGCGGGAACTCGGCGTCACCTGCTGGTCCCTGACGGGCCCCGGAGCCAGCGCCCTGGAGTCGCTCAGCGAGGAGACGGTCTCCGTCCCCGCGCCCAGCACCTCCACCGTGCAGGAGGTCCACCTGGCACTGGTCCACGTGTTCTGCGCCGCGGTGGACGCCGAGGTCGCCGCCCGCGCGCACGGGGTCTTCGTCCCCGAGGGGAGGGCGGCCACATGAGCGGGGGAACCGTGGTGGTGGTCGGCGACGCCCTGCTCGACGTGGACCTGCGCGGCGTGTCCCGGCGCGACTGCCCCGACGCGCCCGCGCCCGTGCTGGAGGAGCCCGAGTCCTGGTACCGGCCCGGAGGCGCGGCCCTGGCCGCCCGCCGCGCCCGGCAGGACGGCCACGACGTGGTCCTGGTGACCGCCGTGGGCCGCGACACGGCCGCCGACGACCTGGCCGCGCTCGTGGGGGAGGGCGTGCGACTGGTGGGGCTGCCCCTGATGGAGCACACGCCCACCAAGACCCGGGTCCAGGCCAACGGCCGCACCGTGGCCCGCCTGGACCAGGGGTGCGAGGGCGTGGAACTCGACGCCCGCGCCGAGGACGTCGCCGAGGCCCTGGCCGGGGCGGCGGCCGTGCTCGTGGCCGACTACGGGCACGGACTCACCCGCCAGCGCGCCGTACGCCGGGCCCTGGCGGTCTGCGCGCGGCGCGGCGTGCCGCTCGTGTGGGACCCGCACCCGCGCGGCGCCGACCCCGTGCCCGGAACCCGCCTGGCCACGCCCAACGCCGCCGAGGCCGGGGTCGCCGGGGGCGCCGACGGGCGGGCCCTGCGCCGGGCCGGTGAGCTGGCCGGGGCGTGGGACGTGCACTCGGTGGCCGTCACCCTCGGCGCGCGCGGCGCCGCCTGGTCGGACGCCGGGGACGGGTGCGCCCTCCTGCCGGGCACACCCGTCGACGCGCCGACCGACACCTGCGGCGCCGGGGACGCCTTCGCCGCCGCGTGCGCCACGGCGCTCGCCGACGGCGACGACGTACGCGACGCCGTCCGACGCGGGGTCGCCTCCGCCTCGGCCTTCGTCGCCGGGGGCGGAGCCTCGGCCTACGCCGCCCCGCGCCCCGCCGCCGGGCGGGCGCGCGCCGCCGCGGTGCCCGGCCCCCGCACGGGGGAGGGCCGCCGGGCGGAGCGGGTCGTGGCGACCGGCGGCTGCTTCGACGTCCTGCACGCGGGCCACGTCGACCTGCTGCGCCGTGCCCGCGCCCTGGGCGATCGCCTCGTGGTCCTGCTCAACAGCGACGCCTCCGTGCGCGCGCTCAAGGGCAGCGGCCGTCCGGTGGTCGCCGAACAGGACCGCGCCCGCGTGCTGGGCGCGCTCGACTGCGTGGACGAGGTGGTCGTCTTCGACGAGGACACGCCCGTGCGCGCCCTGGAGGAGCTGCGGCCCGACGTGTGGGTCAAGGGCGGCGACTACGAGGTGGAGGACCTGCCCGAGACGCCCGTCGTGCGGCGGGCCGGGGGAGAGGTGGTCACTGTGCCCCTCGTGCCCGGCCACTCCACGACCGGGCTGATCACCCGCATCCGCGGCCGGGGCCGCGACGGGGTACCCGCCCGCTGAGGGCCCCGGGACCGGACGCCCCCGCCCGGCGCCCGGGAAGCCGGAAACGAACGACGAACGACGACGAACGACGACGGAGAACGAGGGAGACAGATGCGTCCACTCGGAAACACGCTGATCACCGGAGGGTCCTCGGGCCTGGGAGCGGCCACCGCGCGGGCCGTGGCCGACGGGGGCGGCCACCCGATCATCCTGGACCGGCAGCACCCCGGCAACGACCTGTCCTTCCACCAGGTGGACCTGGCCGACCGCGAAGCGGTCGAGCGCGCCGTACAGCAGGTCAGCGTCCAGCACGGCCGCATCGACGCCCTGGTCAACGCGGGCGGGACCGACGCCTGCGGCACGCTCACCGACGTGTCCGCCGAGGACTGGGAGCGGGTCATCCAGGTCAACCTCATCGGCACCGCCGCCGTGACCCGCGCCGCCCTGCCGCACCTGCGCGCCTCCCGGGGCACGGTGGTCAACTGCGCCTCCACGCTCGGCCTGCGCGCGCTCAGCGACGCCACGGCCTACTGCGCCTCCAAGTTCGGGGTCGTGGGCTTCACCCGGGCGCTGGCCGCCGAACTCGCCGGACAGGTCGGGGTGACGCTCCTGGTCCCCGGGGGCATGAGCACCTCCTTCTTCGACGACCGCCCCGACCAGTACAAGCCGGGCCCGGACGCCAAGCTCAACGCGCCCGAGGACGTGGCCCGCGCGGTGGTGTTCGCGCTGAGCCAGCCGCCCGGCTGCGAGGTGCGCGAGATGGTGATCTGCCCCTCGCAGGAGACGTCCTGGCCCTGACCGGTGTCTTTCGGGGCCTCCGCTTCGCTTCGGCCCGCGTTCGGGCGCCCGAACCACCCCCCTCACGCCAAGACTCCGTTCACAAGACAGGCCCCAGGGGCCACAGAACAGCACCCAGGTAAGCGGTGAGACCATCCGAGGAGGTGGGCGACGATGCGCGAGCACGCGTCGAGAGGTAGGGCCCTGGTCACCGGTGGCGCCGGGTTTCTCGGCTCCCATCTGTGCGAACGGCTGCTGGAGAGGGGCACACGCGTGGTGTGCCTGGACAACTTCGCCACCGGCCGGGCGCAGAACGTGGCGCACCTGGCCGGGCACCCCTGGTTCGAGCTGATGGAGGCCGACCTCACCGAACCGTTCACGCTGGAGGAACCCGTGGACACGGTGTTCCACCTGGCCTCGGCCGCGTCGCCGCCGGACTACCTGCGCCTGCCGGTGGAGACGCTGGAGGTGGGCAGCCTGGGCACACGCAACGCGCTGGAGTGCGCCGAGCGCCACGGCGCCCGCCTGGTCCTGGCCTCCACCAGCGAGGTGTACGGCGACCCGCTGGAGTACCCGCAGCGCGAGACCTACTGGGGCAACGTCAACCCCGTCGGCCCGCGCAGCGTCTACGACGAGGCCAAGCGCTACGCCGAGTCGCTGACCATGGCCCACCACCGCGCCCGCGGGGCCGACGTGGGCATCGCCCGCATCTTCAACTGCTACGGGCCGCGCATGCGCGCCGACGACGGCCGCATGGTGCCCACCTTCGTCAACCAGGCGCTGGAGGGCAGGCCGCTGACGGTGGCGGGCGACGGCCACCAGACGCGGTCGCTGTGCTACGTGGACGACACCGTGCGGGGCCTGATCGCCCTGGCCGACAGCGAGACGACGGGGCCGGTCAACATCGGCAGCGACGAGGAGCTGTCCGTGCTGAACCTGGCCCGCGTCGTCCTCGGCGTCACCGGGACCCGGTCGGAGATCACCTTCGTCGAACGCCCCGAGGACGACCCGCACTTCCGGCGCCCCGACATCCGCCTGGCCGAGGAGGCCCTGGGCTGGAGGCCGCGCGTCCGCCTGGACGAGGGGCTGCGCCGCACCGTCGCCTACTTCGTGGACCAGCGCGACCGCTACGAGGGCCTGCCCGAGGGGACCGCGCCCGCCAACTGAGGGCCGGACCGGAAACGGTGCCGGTGTGACGCCAGAGGTCCTGGTCCGCGGCGCCCCCGTACCCGTGGCGAGTCCGGAGCGCCGGACCCCGCCACGAGTACGGGACCGCGGCGAAGGCGCGGGTCGGGACACGAGAGGGGAGAGAGGGCCAGCGTGGGGAATCCGGAGCGCTCACGGGTCACCGTGGTGGTGGCCACCCGCGACCGGCGCGAGGAGCTGCTGCGCACGCTGGGGCACCTGGAACTGCTGGAGCCCCGCCCGCCCGTGGTGGTCGTGGACAACGCCTCCACCGACGGCACCGCCGAGGCCGTGCGCGAGGGGTTCCCCGACGTCGAACTCGTGCGCCAGGACCGCAACACCGGCTGCGTCGCCCGCAACACCGGGGTGGCGCGCGCCCGGACGCCCTACGTCGCCTTCTGCGACGACGACTCCTGGTGGGCGCCGGGGGCGCTGGAGGCGGCGGCCGACGCCCTGGACGCCCACCCGCGCCTGGGGCTGGTCGCCGCGTCGGTGTTCGTCGGCGAGGAGGGGCGGCCCGACCCGCTCAACGGGGCGCTGGCCCACAGCCCGCTCCCGGACGGCGACGGCCTGCCCGGCCCGCGGATCCTCGGTTTCCTGGCCTGCGCCGCCGTGGTGCGGCGCGAGGCGTTCACGGAGGCGGGCGGCTTCAGCCACCTGCTGTTCTTCGCCGGGGAGGAGGTCCTCCTGGCCCAGGACCTGGCGGCCTCGGGCTGGGAGCTGTGCCACCTGGAGCACGTGCGCGTGCACCACCACCCGTCCTCGGCGCGTCCGCCCGGCCTGTGGCGGCGCACGCTGGAGGAGCGCAACGCCCTGCTGACGGTCTGGCTGCGCCGCCGCCCCGGCCTGGCCCTGGCGCGCACGGCCCGGCTGGCCGGGCGCTCGCTGCGCGACCCCGTCTCGCGCGGCGCCCTGACCGGGGCGCTGCGGGTCCTGCCCGCGGTGCTGGCCCGGCGCCGTCCGGTGCCCGCGCACGTCGAGAGGGACCTGGCCCTGCTGGAGGAGGCATGAACCGGAGCGCGCGCGTGGGCGTCGTGGTCATCACCCGCGACCGCCGGGAGGAACTGCTGCGCACCCTGGACCGGCTGGCGGACCTGCCGGGGCCGCCGCCGACCGTCGTCGTGGACAACGCCTCGGGCGACGGCACGGCCGCGGCCGTCGCCGAACGCCACCGGTGGGTGCGGCTCGTCCGGGCGGGGGCCAACCTGGGCTCGGTGGGCCGCAACGTCGGGGTGGAGGCCCTGGACACGCCCTACGTCGCCTTCTGCGACGACGACACCTGGTGGGAACCGGGCTCCCTGGAGCGGGCCGCCGACCTGTTGGACGCCCACCCCGGGCTGGGTTCGGTGACGGCGCGGCTGATCGTGGAGCCCGGGGGCGGCGAGGACCCCCTCACCCCGGAGCTGCGCCACTCGCCGGTGCCCGGGCCGGACTGGCTGCCGGGTCCCGCCCTGCTCGGGGTGCTCGCCGGGGTCACCGTGTTCCGCGTCCGCGCCTTCTGGCAGACGGGGGGCTTCTCCCGGCGCCTGTGGATGGGCGGGGAGGAGGAGCTGCTGGCGCTGGACTTAGCCGCCGCCGGGTGGTGGATGTGCTGGGACGAGGACACGGTCGCCCACCACGCCGCCTCGCCGGTGCGCGACCCCACCCGGCGGCGGCGCCTGGGCATCCGCAACACCCTGTGGACCGCGTGGCTGCGGCGCCCGGTGGACGGGGCGTGGCGGCACACGTGGTCGGTGCTGCGGTCGGTGCCGCGCGACCTGTCGAGCGCGATGGCCGTCGCCGAGGCGCTCGGGGGGCTGCCCTGGGTGCTGAGGGAACGCGCGCCGGTCCCGCCGGGTGTGGAGCGCGGGCTGCGCACCCTGGAGGCGCCCCGCAGGGAGTCCCGTGCGCGGCGCTACGTGGGCTGAGGCGTCCGGGACGCGGGTCGCCCGGGATGCGGGCTGCTCGGAACGCGGGTCGCCCGGGCTGTCACGGCCGTGAGCCGATCGGGGCGTGAGTTGTCCGGGGCGCGAGCCGTCGGGGGCGCGAGCCGTCCGGGTCCCTGGCACGGGAGGCGCCCCGGGGGCGCCCGGGACGGCTCCGGGTTCCGGATGAACGCCTGCCCGCGATCCCGGGTGCGGCGCCCTTCCGGGGGCGGTGCCTTTTCTCTCCGTGCGCGGTGGGGAGCTGGTCCCCATTCCGGGGGACAAAAGCTGGAATTCCAGGTAAGCGACAGATAGCCATTCGGTGAATACTCGGTGTAGTGGCGCGGGTATGTACACGAACGCGTCACCTGTCCGTTCGATCCCTGGGTCCGCCCCTCCCAGGGCGAGGAGTCCCCCGTGCAAGCGCAACGGAACCCTGTCCCCGTTCCCCCGCTTCCCCCGAACACCCGGCCGACACCGTGCGGGCGGCGCGCATGACCCACCGACCCCTCCGCGCGTCGGACCGGGCCCCCTCCGGCGCGGGCGCGCGCAGGGCGTTGGCCGCCCTGTGCGTCACCGTCACCGCCAGCCAGGGAGTGCTGTTCTACGCCTTCCCCGTGCTGGCGCCCGCCATCGCCGAGGACACCGGCTGGTCCCTGCCCGCCGTCATCGCCCTGTTCTCCGGTTCCCAGGTCGTGGCCGGGCTGGGCGGGCCCCTGGTGGCCCGCTGGCTGCGCGTGCGCGGCCCCCGGCCGGTGATGACCGCGGCGGCCCTGCTCGGCGCGGTCGCCGTCGCCGGACTGGCTCTGTCCCCGAACCTGTGGTTCTTCGGCGCGGCCTGGCAGGTGGCCGGAGTCGCCGTGGCCGGGCTCTCCTACCCGCCCGCCTTCGCCGCCCTGACCCGCTGGTACGGGCAGGGCAGGGTCCGGGCGCTCACCGCCCTCACCCTGGTCGGCGGGCTGGCCAGTACCGTCTTCGCCCCGCTGACCGCCGCCCTGGAGGCGCAGGTCGGCTGGCGCGGCGCCTACCTCGCCCTCGCCCTGGTCCTGGCCCTGGTGGTGCTGCCGCTGCACGCCCTGGCCCTGACCCCGCCCTGGACTCCCGGCGGCACCGCCGACCGGGCCGGGGACCGCCGGGCGGTGCGCGGGGTGGTCCGCAGCGGCGCGTTCTGGGCGCTGACCACGGCGCTCGCCCTGGGCACCCTCACCGTGTACGCGGTCGTGGTCGGCGTCGTCCCGCTCATGGAGGGGCGCGGGTTCGGCACCGCCGAGGCCGCCTGGACGCTCAGCGCCGTGGGCGTGGGCCAGGTGCTGGGCCGCCTCGTCTACGCCCCGTTGGCGCGGTACAGCGGGGCGGTGCACCGGATCGCCGCGGCGCTCCTGGCCTGCGCCGGGGCGACCGGCCTGATCTCCCTGGTCAGCGGGCCGCTGTGGCTGGTCATGACCGCGGCGGCGCTGGTGGGCGCCGCGCGGGGCGTGCTCACCCTGCTCCAGGCCACGGCCGTGGCGGACCGCTGGGGGGAGGAGCACTACACCACGCTCAACGGCATCATGCACACCCCGCTCATGCTCACGATGGCCCTGGCGCCGGGGGCGTGCGCGCTGCTGGCCGGGCCCCTGGGCGGCTACCCGGCGGTGTTCCTGCTGCTGGCGGCCCTGTCGGTGCTCGGCGCCCTGGTCGCGCTGGCCAGCGGCCCGGCCCGCCGTTAGCGCCGTGACCGGCGGGGCCCTCCGCGGCGCGCCCGCCGGAGGCGGTCCCGCTCCCCGCGGCACCCCCGACGGCCCGCGGTGCCGCCGGGAGCGGGGTCGCCGACGAGGAACCCCCACGTCACACCGGACACGTTTTCGGCCCGTCGCGATGGGAGCCCCGCCCACCCGTCCTCGACGGGTGTCAGGCCTCGGACGCCGACGCGACCCGCAGCAGCCGCAGCTGCCCGAGCTCGGCCACGTTCTTCATCAGCTCGCCGTTGACCCAGGCGGCCGTGTGCTCGACCGCCAGCCCCGAGTCCGGCGGCCAGGGGAACGCGGCGGGGGCGTCCAGGTCCGGGCCGGTGAGCCCCTCCAGCACCTCCAGCCACTGCGTCCGCAGTGCGCGCAGCCAGTCGGCCGCCTCCTCCGGGCCCGGCCAGTGGACCTCCTCGCGCTCGCGCGGAACGCGTCCCCGCAGGTGGTCCAGGGCCGTGGACCACCACCAGCCGATGTGCCAGGTGACCCAGGCCGCGGTGGGGACGGGCACGGGGTCGGGTTCGGTGTCCGCCCAGTCGGGCACCCAGCGGCCCCCGCCGTCCCGGCGCACCGTCCAGCACAGGGGGCCGGGCTCCCAGAGCAGGTCGCCGGGCTCCAGGCGCTCCAGGTGGTACTCGAACAGGGACCAGGTGAAGTCGAACTGCCAGCGCAGCAGCGCGCAACGAGGGTCGGACATGGTGCCAGCCTGGCACAGGACCCCGCCCGCGCCGAAGCGGTTTTCCCGCGTCTGCCTCCACACGGGGCGGGCTGGACCACACGGCCCGCTGGTCCCCGCGTCCGGGTTTTCCCGCGTCCGCGCGGGCGCGGGAAAACCCGGACGAGAACGTGTTGCGGTTGACGTAGCGTCAACGCCTAACGTCGTTCCCCGGGCCGGAGGGACCGGCCCGACGAGGGAGAGACCGCGATGTCCTGGTCGATGGGAGAGGTGTGCCGTATGAGCGGCGTCACCTCCCGCACCCTGCGGCACTACCACCGGATCGGCCTGCTGGAGCCCGAGCGGATCGGCCCTGGCGGGATCCGCCACTACGGGCACGGCCAGCTGCTGCGCCTCCAGCACATCCTGGTGATGCGCGAGCTGGGCATGGGGCTGTCGGACATCACCCGCGTGCTGGACGAGCGCGGGGATCGGACCGGGGCGCTGCGCGACCACCTGCGCGCCCTGCTGGTCGAGCGGGACCGCGTCGACACCCTCGTCGCCACCGTGCGTCGTACCGTCGACGCACTGGAGGAGGCAGACGCCATGAAGGCCGTACACCACCCCGAGGACCTGTTCGCCGGGTTCGACACGTCCGACTACAGCGAGCGCGCCCGCGTCGAGTGGCCGCACACGTGGGAGCGGGCGCGGCGGACCACGGAGGGGATGACCGAGGACGACCGGGAGCGGTACCGCGACGAGGCCGCGGACCAGCTGCGGCGCATGGCCGCCCACCTGGTCGCGGGCATCCCGCCCGACGACCCGGCGGTCCAGGCCGAGGTGCACGTCCACTACCTGGTGGTGAGTCGGATGTGGGCGTGGACGCCCGACGCGGGCGCGTTCGAGAACCTGGGCCGGAGCTACGCCGAGGAGGGACCCTGGCGCGAGGTCTACGAGGGCTGTGCCCCGGGACTGGCCGACTACCAGCACGAGGCCATGGCGTTCTACGCACGCCAGCGGCTCGACCGGAAGGAGGAAGCGTGATCCCCGAGGACTGGCCGGTGCACCGCCGCGACGAGGACGGCGAGGTGCTCGGCTACCTCGAACCCGCGGGGGAGGGGCGCTACCGCCCCGTCACCCCCTTCGGCCGTCCGCTCGACGGTCCCGGTGACGAGGACTCCGCCCGCGCCGTCCTGGACGCCTGGGGACTGTCCTACCTGGCCGACCCCTGGCTGCTCAGCCTTCCCGGGCGGGAGGAGCCGATCAGGGTGCGGATCGTGGAGGTCAGCCCCGAGCGCGTGCGGGTGGCCAACATCGACCACGGCTACGAGGAGGCCGACCTGGGCCGCGTCTTCGTCCTGGACGTGCCCGAGACCGAACGCCTTTGCCCGGTCGGGGGCTAAACGGCGCAGTCCTTCCTTCGTTGGGGCGTTCCGCGTCCGGGGGCCGGGAGGCCGGGGCATACGCGCCCCGGCCTCCCCCGCCGCCCCTCAGAGGACGTCGGGCGAGACGTCCAGCACCGTGCGGTCGCGCGAGGCCACCAGGTCGAACTGCGGCCCGGTGCGCGGCAGCTCGTGGCGGAAGAAGTACGCCGCCGCGGCGCGCTTGCCCTCGTAGAAACCGCCCTCGCGCCCGTGCGCGGCCACCAGCTGCTCCAGCCACATCCAGGCGACCACCACGTGTCCCACCGCCTCCAGGTAGGGGGTGGCGTTGGCCAGCGCCACCGCCGGGTCGCCCCCGGCCCAGGCCGCGGCGGCCGTCTCCGCGGTCCGGTCCAGGGCCTCCGACAGCAGCCGCGCGTACTCGGCCTCGCGCCCGCCCAGCTCCCGGGCCCGGTCCGCCGTGGCGCGCGCGGTCTCCACCAGCAGCGACAGCCGGGAGCCGCCGTCGAGCACGGCCTTGCGGCCCAGCAGGTCCAGGGCCTGGACGCCGTGGGTCCCCTCGTGGATCGGGTTGAGCCGGTTGTCCCGGTAGTGCTGCTCCACGTCGTACTCGCGCGTGTACCCGTACCCGCCGTGCACCTGGATGGCCAGGCTGTTGGCCTCCACGCACCACTGGGAGGGCCAGCTCTTGGCGATCGGCGTGAGCACGTCCAGCAGCAGGTGGGCGCGCTCGCGCACCTTGCCGTCCCCGGCGCTGGCGGTCTCGTCCACCAGCCGGGCGCAGTACAGCACCAGGGCGAGCGCGCCCTCGACGTAGCTCTTCTGGGCGAGCAGCATCCGGCGCACGTCGGTGTGCTCGACGATGGGGACCTGCGGCCGCCCGGGGTCCTTGTCGCCCAGCGGGCGGCCCTGGAGGCGTTCGCGGGCGTAGGCCAGCGACTTGAGGTAGCCGGTGTAGCCGACGGCGGCGGCGCCCGCGCCCACCCCGATCCGGGCCCCGTTCATCATGTGGAACATGTACTTCAGCCCCTGGTGGGGCTCGCCGACCAGGTAGCCCACCGCGCCCGGCCGCCCGCCGGGGGTGTGGCGGCCCTCGCCGAAGTTGAGCAGCGCGTTGACGGTGCCCCGGTAGCCCATCTTGTGGTTGAGCCCGGCGGGCACGACGTCGTTGCGCTCGCCGACCGACCCGTCGGCCTCCAGCAGGTACTTGGGCACGACGAACAGGGAGATGCCCCGGACCCCGGGCGGGCCGCCGGGGATCTTGGCCAGCACCAGGTGCACGATGTTCTCGGTCAGCTCGTGGTCGCCCGCCGAGATCCACATCTTGTTGCCGAACAGCCGGTAGCCGCCCTCCCCGTCCTCCTCGGCGCGGGTGGTGATGTCGGCCAGAGAGCTGCCCGCCTGCGGCTCGGACAGGCACATGGTCCCGGTGAAGCGCCCCTCCACCATGGGTCGCACCCAGGTGTCGACCTGCTCGGGACTGCCGTGCGCCAGGAGCAGGCGCGCGTTGCCCGAGGTGAGGAAGGGGTAGGCCGAGGTGCCCAGGTTGGCGGCCTGGAAGTAGGCGCCGCACGCGCTGGAGACCACGTGCGGGATCTGGGCGCCGCCCACGGAGGCGGGCATCCCGGCGGCGCTCAGGCCGGTCGCGGCGTAGACCTCCAGGGCCTTCCCCACCTCGGGGATGACGTGGACGCGCTCGCCGTCGAAGCGGGGCTCGTTGGCGTCGCCCGTCTTGTTGTGCGGCGCGAAGTGGTCGGTGGCCACGCGTTCGGCCAGCTCCAGCGCGGCGTCGAGGGTCTCGCGCGAGTGGTCGGCGTAGTGGGGGCGTCTGGTGAGCGCCTCGGTGTCGAGCCACTCGTAGAGCAGGAAGTGCAGGTCGCGCGTGGACAGCAGGGTGGACGCCACGGGTCGCCTCCTCGGAATCGTGGACCGACTGGTCGGTATGCTACCCCGTCCGCGGGACTCCGGGGCGACCGGGGCCACGGCTCCTCCCGGGCCCTAAGCTTGCTGCCACCGACCCGAGAAGGAGCGCTGACCCGCATGTCCGCTGTGTCCGACCCCTCCCGCACCGTCCTGCTGCTCAACGGCCCCAACCTCAACCTGCTGGGCACCCGCGACCCCGGGCAGTACGGCACCACCACCCTGGCGGAGGTCGAACGGCGGGTGGTCTCCCTCGGCGAGGAGCTGGGCGTGCGGGTGGTGTGCGCGCAGAGCAACAGCGAGGGCGTGATGGTGGACCGGATCCACGCCGCCCGCGACTGGGCCGGGGTGGTGCTCAACCCCGGCGCCTACGCGCACTACGGCATCGCGCTGCGCGACGCGATCGACGCGGTCGAGGCGCCCGTGGTGGAGGTGCACATCTCCAACGTCTACGCGCGCGAGGAGTTCCGGCACACCTCGGTGACCGCGCCGGTGGCCGCGGGCTACGTCGCCGGGTGCGGGGTCTTCGGCTACGAACTGGCCCTGCGCGCGGTGCTGCGGCGCGACGCCGAGCGCCGGGAGGCGGGCGGCGCCCAGGCGGGGTGAGCCGGGCGGCCGGACCGCGCCCGGTCCCTCGGGGGGTCCTCCGCGGGCCGATCGGACCAGGGGTCCGCGGGGCTGTGTGCGGTCCCGGCCCCGACCCGCGGGGACGCGGGTCGGGGCCGGGACCAGGGGGGCGTACGCGGTCGTACCGGCCGCCCTGGAGGCGGTACCAACCGGTCGGTTTGCGCCGGACGCGCGTCGGGCGGCACGTGCGTTCAGCGGTAGGTCATCAGCGCGGGACCGCCCTGCTCCAGGTGGGCGTGGTCGTTGAAGGACAGCAGCCGGGTGCCGCCCCGGCCGTGCAGCAGCTTGCTCACCGAACCGTTGACCACCACGCGGTTCAGGGCCAGGAACCCGGTGGGCGCCGTGCCCAGCAGGGTCGAGCACACCGTCGCGATCACCCCGGCGGAGGTGAAGACCAGCGCGGTCTCCCCCTTGCCCAGTCCGGCGACCAGGTCGTCCAGCGCCTGCCGGACCCCGCTCCGGAAACCCTCCCAGGTGCCCGGACCGCTGCCCCCGGCCTCGATCCACGAGGTCAGGGAGGCGTCGAGCCGTTCCTGGAGCGAGCCGGTCGCGCCCGGGTGGGCGCCCAGCAGGCCGAGGTGGTCGTACTCGTTCCACCGCTCGTCGCCGACCGGCTCCAGGTCCAGGCCCGCCTCGGCCAGGGCCGCGGCCGCCGTCTGGCGCTGGCGGCGCAGCGCGCCGGTCACCACGCGGCCGACGCGGGGGCCGCGCCGCCGGAGCTCGGCGCCCAGCAGGCGCGCCTGCTCGTAGCCGGTCGGGCTCAACTCGTCGTAGTCCTCCGCCTCGGGGGAGGCCTTCCCGTGACGGATCAGATAGATCGCTGGCATCGCACCAGGGTACGAGCGGCCCCGCTGACGCCCCCACGCCGGGGGAGGCGATCGGAGGGACGGGCGAAGGCGCTGACGGGGTCCGGGCACGGGCGCCCGTCGTTCGGGAACGCCCGCGCACACGGCGCTTTCGCTTGCGTCACGTTTTCCGCGAGCAGGACAATACGGGCGCGGACCACGCTTCCCGTGAGAGGGCACACCATGACGGACACACCCCCCATCGACACCACCGTGGCACACTCCGCCCGGGTGTGGAACTACTGGCTGGGAGGCAAGGACAACTACCCGGCCGACCGCGAGGTCGGCGACTACGTGCTCCAGGCCTACCCGGAGATGGTCACCGCGGCCCGCGCCGACCGGGAGTTCCTCATCCGCGCGGTCACCCACCTGGCCCGGGAGGAGGGCGTCCGCCAGTTCCTGGACGTGGGCACCGGGCTGCCCACGCACGACAACACCCACGAGGTCGCCCAGGCCGTCGCCCCCGACGCCCGCGTGGTCTACGTGGACAACGACCCGCTGGTGCTCACGCACGCCCGCGCGCTCCTGGCCGGAGAGGGGACGGGGGAGGTCCACTACGTCGACGCCAACCTGCACGAGCCCGGGCAGGTCCTCAAGGCGGCCGCCGCCCACCTGGACTTCGGCCGGCCCATCGCGCTCACCATCCTGGGCGCCATGGGGCACACCCCCGACAACGCCCGGGCCTACGCCACCGTGCGCGCCTACGTGGACGCGCTGCCCCCGGGCAGCTTCCTGGCCCTGTGCGACGGGACCGACACCAGCGAACCGATGATCGAGGCTTCCCGGCGCTGGAACGAGACCGCGCCCCTGCCCTACCACCTGCGCAGCCCCGAGGAGATCGCGGGCTTCTTCGCCGGGCTCGACCTGCTGGAGCCCGGCGTGGTCTCGGCGCCCCTCTGGCGGCCCGACGCCGCGGAGGCGGGCGGGATCGTCGCGGCCGACCAGTACTGCGGCGTCGCCCGCAAGGCCTGACGGTCCGCCGGGCCCCGGGGAGCGCGCCCCGGGACCGGACGACCCGCCGGGCCCGGCGGGCCGGCCGGAAGGGTTGCCGGTGTGACGCGTGGGGCCCGGCGAAGGGGACGGGCCGGGGCACCGTTCCGGTCACGGGGTCATACGGCCCCGGAGTCGGGCTCGAAGCGCACCACCACCGACTTCGACGTCGGCGTGTTGCTCACCTCGGCCGTGGAGTCCAGCGGCACCAGCACGTTCGTCTCCGGGAAGTAGGAGGCCGCGCACCCGCGCGCGGTCGGGTAGTGCACCACCCGGAAGTGCGCCGCGCGCCGCTCCCTGCCGTCGTGCCACTCGCTCACGAGGTCGGTGTAGGCGCCGTCGGCCAGCCCCAGCTCCCGCGCGTCCTCGGGGTTGACCAGCACGACCCGGCGGCCGTCCTTGATGCCCCGGTACCGGTCGTCGAGGCCGTAGACCGTGGTGTTGTACTGGTCGTGCGAGCGCAGCGTCTGCAACAGCAGCCGCCCCTCGGGCACCTCCGGCGCGTACGTGCCGTTCACCGTGAAGTTGGCCAGCCCGGTCGCGGTGGGGAAGCGCCGGTCGTCGCGCGGGGCGTGCGGCAGGGTGAACCCGCCGGGCCTGCGCGCGCGGGCGTTGAAGTCCTCGAACCCCGGCACCACCGCGGCCACGTGCTCGCGCACCCGGTCGTAGTCGGTCAGCTCCGACCACGCCACCGGGAAGTCGCCGAGCACCCGTTCGGCCAGGTCGCAGACGATGTCCACCTCCGAGCGCATACCCGGCGACAGCGGGGCCAGTACGCCGTGGGAGGCGTGCACCTTGCCCATGGAGTCCTCCACCGTCACCCACCGCGGCTCGCCGTCGCGCAGGTCGCGGTCGCTGCGCCCCAGGGCGGGCAGGATCAGCGCCCGCGTCCCCGTCACCACGTGCGAGCGGTTCAGCTTGGTGGACACGTGCACCGTCAGCCCCACCCGGCGCATGGCGTCCTCGGTCACCAGCGTGTCCGGGGTGGCCGCGACGAAGTTGCCGCCCATCGCGAAGAACACCCGCACGTCACCGCGCGCCATGGCGCGGATGGCGTTGACGGTGTCGTACCCGTGCTCACGCGGCGGCGCGAAGCCGAACTCGGCGCCCAAGGCGTCCAGGAACTCCTCGGCCGGGCGCTCGAAGATCCCCATCGTGCGGTCGCCCTGCACGTTGGAGTGGCCGCGCACCGGGCACACGCCCGCGCCCGGGCGGCCCACGTTGCCGCGCAGCAGCAGGAAGTTGACCACCTCGCGGATGGTGGGCACCGAGTGCCGGTGCTGGGTCAGCCCCATCGCCCAGCACACCACGATCCGCTCGGAGGAGGTGACCATCGCGAAGATCCGCTCGATCAGCTCCCGCTCCAGGCCGGTGTCGCGCTCGGTGCGCGCCCAGAACTCCTCGTCCGGCTCGGCCAGCAGCGCCTTGGCGAACTGCTCGAACCCGTGGGTGTGGGAGGAGACGAACTCCCGGTCCAGGACCGGCTCACCGCGCTCGTCGGCCTCCAGCAGCAGGCGGTTGAGGGCGGAGAACAGGGCGAGGTCGCCGCCCAGCCGCACCTGCGCGAACAGGTCGGTCAGCTCGGTGCCGCGCCCCAGCAGGCCGCCCGCGCGCTGGGGGTTGCGGAACTCGCGCATCCCCGCCTCGGGCAGCGGGTTGACGGTGACGATCCGCGTCCCGGACTTCTTGGCCCGCTCCAGGGCGGTGAGCATACGGGGGTGGTTGGTGCCGGGGTTCTGCCCGGCCACGATGATGAGGTCGGCCTCGCGCAGGTCCTCCAGGGACACGCTGCCCTTGCCCACGCCCAGGGTCTCGGTCAGGGCCGAACCGGACGACTCGTGGCACATGTTGGAGCAGTCGGGCATGTTGTTCGTCCCGAGGGCGCGGGCGAACAGCTGGTAGCAGAACGCCGCCTCGTTGCTGGTGCGCCCGGAGGTGTAGAACACCGCCTGGTCCGGGGAGTCCAGCGCCCGCAGGTCCTCGGCGACCAGGTCCAGCGCGCGCTCCCAGCTGACCGGCTCGTAGTGGGTGGCGCCCTCGGCCAGGTACAGCGGCTCGGAGAGGCGGCCCTGCTGGCCCAGCCAGTACCCGGACCGCCCGGCCAGCTCGGAGACCGGGTGCTCGGCGAAGAACTCCCCGGTCAGAGCCGTGGCCGTGGCCTCCTCCGCGACGGCCTTGGCGCCGTTCTCGCAGAACTCGGCCCGGTGCCTCTTGTCCCCCTCGGGCCAGGCGCAGCCGGGGCAGTCGAAGCCGCGCTTCTGGTTGATCGCGAGCATGGCGGGCAGTCCGCGCCGCACGCCGGTGTGCTCGTTGAGGTGCCGGAGGCTGTTGAGCACGGCGGGGAGTCCGGCCGCGCTGCTCTTGGGCGGGCTGATCCGCGGGGAGTCCTGGGCGGGGTCTGCGTTGTCCGAGTGCTGGTGTCTCACACTGCGCATTCTGGCACTGACCATCCGATGGTGGGACGTCCGGGTGAGCGTCACCGGTCAGGGCGGGGCGCGGAGCGCACGGAGGCCTTCCCGCGCGGGGCGTCGCGCACCGCCCGCCGGAACCGCTGCCGGTCCGAGGGACGACCCCCGGGACCGGCATGCGTCACGACTCGCCGGGATACCCGATGAGCCGCCGTACGGCGGTCGGAGGCCCGTGCGCGCCGGAGGCGGGGTCGAAGACCAGGTCGTCACGGAAACAGAAGTACAGCCGCTGCCAGATCCCCCACGCGCGGGCCCTGAGGGGCGCGTCCCGCTTCCTGCGCGCTTCGGTGCTCTGGACGTCCCGCAGGACCAGCGCGGTTCCCGCTCCGATCACCAGTGCCCACACGACCATGCCGAACACGAAGGAGGCGAACCGCTCCACTCCTCCGAGCAGGCTCAGGGCGCCGTTGGCCACCAGGCCCACGAGGAGGAGGACCGCGGCGGACGCGATGAGCGCTCTTCTCCACTCCCAACCCAGCAGCCAGCGCAGGACCAGACCGGTGGCCACCGCCGGTACGGCGCCGAAGACACCGAACTGGATCACCAGCGGGGCGGCGAGCACGAGCAGGGCGATTCCGATCCACCGGGCGAGCCCGGGCGCCGTTCCGGGCGGCGCGGGGAAGCTCAGTTGCGCCGCCAGGGCGCTCTGGGAGTAGGAGGTGGAGGAGTGCCGGGCCCGGGCGATCGTCGTTTCGCCGCGCAGCCACGACCATTCGTCATCCCCGCGGACCGTCGACGATCCGGCGCTCCGCGTGGTCGTCGTGCCCTCACGGACCACGGCGGACACCTTGATCGTCCGATCCTGACGTGAGCACACCGGGCAGTTCGCCACCGGCCGCCTTCCTCCCGCGTCCCCGTGCCGTCAGACCTCCAGATGAGGCTAACCGTTGGCGGGGCACCGCGGAAAGGCTTTTCCTCCCGCTTCCGGGGCCCGGCTCCGCCGCCCGGCGGCGGTCCGCCGTCCCCCGCACCGGCCGCCGTGGTCGCCGACCGGTGAGGGCCCGGCGGGAGCCCGGTCGGTCCGGCGCCCCTCCTGCGGGTCCGCCGCGGGGTTCGCGGGCGCCCCTCGGGCGGTGGATGACATGCCGCCGACTCCGCAATGCGCTCCCCGGGCCGCCTCGCGGGGCAGACTGACGGCGCTGGTCATCAGGAGAAACGTGGGTAAGCGAACCGCATGGGTGTCTTCGAGCGCAGCCTTCGGACGGCCCCGGCGGGGCCGCGGCCAACTCCCGCGCGGCGGCGCGGCAACCGGAGGGCGGCGCGATGAGCGACGACGGCTGGCCGCTGGAGACCGGCCTGCTGCGCGCGGTGTTCGACAGCGTGGGCGCGGGGATGTTCGTCATCGACACCACCGGCCGGATCACCGCCGCCAACCCCTACGCGCAGCACATCCTCGGCCGGCCCAGGGAGCGGATGCTGGGCCTGGACCTGCACGAGCTGCTGCACCGCGACCCGGAGGGGGAGAGGAGCTCCAGGGAGGACTGCCGCGTCCTGGCCGTGCTCGACAGCGGCCACCCGGCCGAGGGGAGCAGCGAGTCCTTCCTGCGCGGGGACGGCACGCTCGTGCCCATCATCTGGGCGACCACCCCGCTCCAGCACGAGGGGCGCCTGGAGGGCGCGGTCATCGTCTTCCACGACTTCCGGGCGCACCGCGACGCCGCCGAGCAGACCGCGGCGCACCTGGCGGCCCTGGAGGAGCTCACCGGCCGGTTGAGCCTGGTCGCGGAGATCTCCGTGGTCCTGGCCTCCACCCTGGACGTGCCCGAGATGCTGGACAGGCTGGTCCGGCTGCTGGTGCCGGAACTGGGGGACTGGGCGGTGGTCGACATGGTCACCGACGGGCGCACCAAGGAGGTGGAGCGCGTCGCCGTGCACGCCCTCGGCGACCAGGACACGGCCGAGGCGCTCAAGGGCCCGCTGCCGCCGCTGTCCTCCGACGCCCACGCGGCGCTGATGCGCGCCCTGTACAGCACCCAGCCCGTCCTGTTCGTCGCCGGTGACCTCGCCCGTGAACCGGACGAACCGCTCGCCCGGGCGCACCGGCGGCTGTTCGACCGCCTGGGCGGGCACTCCGCGGTGGTGGTGCCGCTGCACACCCACAGGCAGGTCTTCGGGGCGCTGACCGTGGCCCGCACCGGGGAGCGGCCCGCCTACACCGACGCCGAGATCCTCGTTCTGGGGGACGTCGCCCGGCGCGCCGGTCTGGTGATGGAGAGCGCCCAGCTCTTCGCGCAGCAGCGCCACGTCGCCGAGACCATGCAGCGCCAGCTGCTGACCCCCCTGCCACAGGTCGACCACCTGCGGTTCGCCGCCCGCTACCAGCCCGCGCAGCAGGCCGCCGAGATCGGCGGGGACTGGTACGACGCCTTCCTGCTCGCCGACGGCGTCATGACCATGGTCATCGGCGACGTAGTCGGCCACGACCTCCAGGCCGCCGCGCACATGGCCGAGGTCCGCAACATGCTGCGCGCCCTGGCGTGGGACCGCCAGGAACCGCCCAGCCTGATCATGCGGCGGCTGGACGAGGCCATGACCAACACCAGCGACGCCCCCATGGCCACCGCCGTCTTCGCCCGTATCGAGGGCCCCGAGGGCGGGCCCTGGTGTCTGCACTGGGTCAACGCCGGACACCCCCCGCCGCTGCTCGTCACCGCCGACGGCCACACCCGCTACCTGGAGGACGGCCACGGACCCCTGCTGGGGATGAGCGCCGCCCTGCACCTGGGACTGGACTGGTCCGACGCCCGCGAGGAGATCCCCGCGGAGTCCACCCTGCTGCTGTACACCGACGGCCTCGTCGAGAGCCGCGACCACCCCATCGACACGGGCCTGGCCAACCTGCGCCGCCACGCCGCCGCCCTGGCCCGCCGCGACGTCGAGGACTTCTGCGACGAACTCCTCGCCCGCATCTCCCCCCGCGGTGACGACGTCGCCCTGCTCGCCCTGCGCATCCCGGCGGCGGGAGAGGGAGCGGGCGAGGACACCGCGCCGCCCCAGCACGCGCACAGCCCCGCCGCGCCCGACCGCGGGGCGCCCGGCGCGGCCGTCGAGGACAGCCCGGTCAGGGACACCTCCGAGCGGGGGTGAGCTGGAGCGGACCCGGGAGGGGTACGGGCCCGGGGCGCCGGTGCACGGGGCCTCGGACCGGTGCGCCGACCGGCTCCGGATCGCACGCCGGGCCCACAGCGGACCGGTTCCGGGGCGCCCGCGACTCCCGTTTCCGCGGACACGGGCCGGGTAGTGGCCGAGGGCAGTCCAGGGGGCCGCGCGCTCCCCAGGCGACGCCCGCCACCGTCGTGAGACCAGGGGGAACCAATGAAGGCAGTGGTGTGGAACGGGACCAGGAACGTCGACACCGTGACCGTTCCCGATCCGCGGATCGAGGAGCCCGGTGACGCCCTCGTCCGGATCACCAGTTCGGGCCTGTGCGGATCGGACCTGCACCTGTACGAGGTGCTCGGGCCGTTCATGACCCCGGGGGACATCCTCGGACACGAACCCATGGGCGTGGTCGAGGAGGTCGGTTCCGGCGTCACCTCCCTCACCCCCGGCCAGCGGGTCGTCATCCCCTTCCAGATCTCCTGCGGGCACTGCCTCATGTGCGACACCGGCCTCCAGAGCCAGTGCGAGAACACCCAGGTCGAGGAGCAGGGCATGGGCGCCGCGCTCTTCGGCTACAGCAAGCTCTACGGCGCGGTGCCCGGCGCGCAGGCCGAGTACCTGCGGGTTCCGCGAGCCGAGACCACCGCGGTCCCGGTGCCCGACCAGGGCCCCGACGACCGCTACCTGTTCCTGTCCGACGTGCTGCCGACCGCCTGGCAGGCCGTCCGCTACGCCGACGTCCCCGAGGGCGGGTCGGTGGCCGTCCTGGGGCTGGGGCCGATCGGCGACATGTGCTGCCGGGTCGCCCGCCACCTGGGCGCGGGCCGGGTGTTCGGCGTGGACCCGGTGCCGGAACGGCGCGCCCGCGCCGCCGCCCGGGACGTGGAGGTGTTCGACTCCTCCAAGGGCACCGACGACGTGGTCCAGGAGATCCGCGACCGCACGGACGGGCGAGGCCCGGACGCGGTCATCGACGCGGTCGGCATGGAGGCGGCCGGGCACGGCTCGGTCAAGTTCGCGCAGCGCGTGGCCAACCTCATGCCCCGGGGCGTGGCGGCCAAGATGATGGAGACGGCCGGGGTGGACCGGCTGACCGCCCTGCACACCGCCATCGACCTGGTGCGGCGCGGCGGGACCGTCTCCCTGATCGGCGTGTACGGCGGCATGGCCGACCCGATGCCGATGCTCACGCTCTTCGACAAGCAGATCCAGCTGCGGATGGGGCAGGCCAACGTGCGCCGGTGGGTGCCGGAGATCCTGCCGCTGCTGGAGGGGTCCGACCCGCTGGGGGTGGACGACTTCGCCACCCACCACGTGGGCCTGGACGCGGCCTCGCTGGCCTACGAGAAGTTCCAGAAGAAGCAGGACGGCGTGTTCAAGGTCGTCTTCCGGCCCTGACCCGCCGGAGGCGGGCGCCCCGGGCCGGGGGGATCCGGCCCGGGGCGCCGTTCTGTTCTCCTCCGTTCGTCCGGACTAGTTCTCGTAGATCCGGACGTAGTCGACGACCATCTGCTGGGGGAACTGGGTGGTGCCGTCGGGGTAGCCGGGCCAGTCACCGCCCACGGCGATGTTGAGGATCATGAAGAAGGGCTGGTCGTAGACCCACGGGTTGCCGCCCACGTCGGCGCTGGTGAGGGTGTGGTAGGCGTTGCCGTCCACGGACCAGGTGATGGAGCCGGGGCTCCAGTCGACGGCGAAGGTGTGGAAGTCGTCGGCGAAGGACCAGCCCTGCGGGTGCATGTAGGAGCCGGTCAGGGGGTTGCCCCCGGAGTAGCCGGGGCCGTGGAGGGTGCCGTGGACCAGGTGGGGTTCGCGGCCGATGTTCTCCATGATGTCGATCTCGCCGGAGTTGGGCCAGGGGGTGTCGGGGAAGTCGGCGCCGAGCATCCAGAAGGCGGGCCAGATGCCCTGGCCGCGGGGGATCTTGATGCGGGCCTCGATGCGGCCGTAGGCGTGTTCGACCTTGTTCTGGGTGGTCATGCGGGCGGAGGTGTAGGCGCCGTCCGCTTCCTTGCGTGCGGTGATGACGAGGTTGCCGTTGCCGTCGAGGGCGGAGTTGGCGCGGCTGTCGGTGTAGTTCTGGAGTTCGTTGTTGCCCCAGCCGTGGGCGCCGGTCTCGTGGTTCCAGTTGGCGGGGTCGGGGGCGCTTCCGGCGGCGCCGTCGAACTCGTCGGACCAGACGACGTCCCCGGGCGCGGCGCTGAGTTCGGCGTTGGCCTCGTCCACGTCGGCTCCGGTCCACTGCGGTGCGGTGAGGATCGCCGCGGCCAGCGCGGCGGAGGCGGTCACCGCCGTGGCGACGGTGGCGGTGCGGCGGGTACTGCGGCGGGCGCTCTTGGTCATGGCGTACTCCGGTGAGCGGGGGGACGGGCGAGCCCGGCGCCGCGACGCGTGCGAAATAGCGGGTCCCGCACGTGCCGCGAGGGGCTTGCCCGCGTGGGCGGACGCCCACTGAACAAGCGTTAAGTGACTGTACGTACGCGACCGTTCGCGGACAAGGGGGTCGCGCGAAAAAGTTGGGATCGCTCCCATGGGGCTGGGGTGAAATATGTGGTCTGTGTGCTTTTGGGGTGGTGTGGTCTTCGTGGGGGAGAGGACCTGTGGGGCGCGCCGTGTCCCGGCGCCTGAGTCCCAAGCCCTCGTGCTCACGGGGTCGGGCCGGATTCGGGTCACGCACCACACGGCGGGCGGCCCACGTCCTCGTGCTCGCGGAGACGGGTGTTTCGGGCGTCCCTGCCCAGGCGCTCCGGACGCCCGCGCCCCCGCGTTCCTGCATGGGCCGCCGGGACGAAAGCGCGAGCCGCGCGGCCGTCGGCCTCCGGGGGCCCGACGACGACGGGCCCCGCGGAGCGCGCGCTCCACGGGGCCCGGCAGGCGGGGCGTCAGCCGTTCAGGGTCTCCTGGAGCAGCGGGACCAGCTCGTCCAGCGCGTGGGAGATGCCCGGGTACGAACCGCTGGAGAAGGCGTTGGCCAGCTCCGGGTCGTCCAGGATGACCAGTCGGCCGTCCTCGGCGGAGGGGATGCCCTGGAGCACCGGGTCCTCGCGCAGGTGGTCCGCCGTGCCGCCGATGGGGAACATGACCGTCAGGTCCGCGTCCAGGACCTCCAGCCGCTCCGGGCTCAGGTCGACGTAGAAGGCGCCGTCGGCCATCTCCTCGACCTCGGGCTCGTACTGGAAGCCCAGCTCCTGGAGCAGGTCCACCCGGGAGTCGCCGGGCACGTAGGCGCCGTACTGGCCGTCGAAGTAGGCGCCCACGGTCAGGGTCATGTCGGCGAACTCGGGGTTCTCCTCGCGGATCCGGGCGAAGCGGCCCTCCAGCTCCTCGATGAGCTCCTCGGCGCGCTCCTGCTCGCCGACCACCTGGGCGACCTGTCGGGTCTGCTGCTGCCAGGTGGTGCCGTAGGTGACCTCCACCCCGGGCGGCGGGCCGACCACGGGGGCCACCGGAGAGAGCGTGTCGTAGCGCTCCTGGCTGTTGTCGGAGCGGGTGTCGAGGATGACGTCGGGCTCCAGGGAGGCGATCGCCTCCAGGTTCGGCTCCATGGTGCCGAGCTGGACCGGCTCCTCCTCGAACATGTCGGCCGCCCACGGGCCCACGCCCGTGCCGCCGTAGGCCTGCCAGTCGGCCACGCCGACCGGCTGCACGCCCAGCGCCAGCGCAGTCTCGGCGTCGGACCAGCCCATGGCGACGACGTTGGTCGGCTTGTCCGCGATCTCCACGTCGCCGAAGATGGTCTCGACGGTGACCGGGTACCCCTCGGCGACCTCGCCGTCCGAGCCGCCCTCCTCGGAGCCGGAGGTCTGGCCGCCGCAGGCGGCGAGCAGCAGGAGGGAGAGCGCGCCGGCGGCGATCGCGCCGCCGCGGTTCAGCGGACCGGGGTTCATGGGGCCTCATTCGGTCGAGTGGATGAGCTTAGCCTTGCCTAAGCAAGGTTATGGTGCTGGAGTCGTCCGTTTTGCGCAAGCCCGTGGTGGGAGGGCGTGGAAAACCGCGTATGCCGGTGAAGCCCGTTGTGCACGGTCGTCGGCGGGGCCGCGCGGCGCTCCTCGCGGGCCGGTGCCGTGTCGAGGGTCACACCGTCACGAGTAGGCCGCCACGCCGTGGCGCCAGTAGCCGATGAAGGCGATGTCGTCCTTGGGGATGTGGTGTTGGCGGACGAGGGTGCGGCGTAGTTCGGTGGGGAGGGCGTTCTCTCCGGCGACGAAGCAGTAGGGGCGTCCCTGGGGGAACTCGGCGGTGCGTACGGTCTCCAGGGCGAGTCGTCCGGGGATGGCGTGGGGGTCGGTGCGGGCGAGCCAGTGCACGTCCACTCCGGGCGGGGCCTGGACGGGGCGTACGTCTTCGGGGCAGGGGACTTCGAGGTAGGCCTGTCCTCGCAGGTGGGCGGGGGCCTGTTCGAGGATGGAGAGCAGGGCGGGCACGGCGCTCTCGTCGCCGACGAGCAGGTGCCAGTCGGCCTCCTCCGGCGGCAGGTAGTAGATCCCCTCGGCGTACAGGCCCAGTTCGTCGCCGGGCCGCGCGGCCAGCGCCCACGCCGACGCCGGGCCCTCGTCCCCGTGCGCGACGAACTCGATGTCCAGCTCCAGCGCCTCGGCGTCGAAGCGGCGGACGGTGTAGTTGCGCACGTGCGGGCGCACGTCGTCGGGCATGGCGCGGAACGCGGCCACCCACCCGTTGCCGTCGCCGCCGCTGTCGGCGACGGGCAGGTGCAGCCTCTCCTGGCCCGGCCGGGCGAAGAGGATCCGCGTGCACTGGTCCAGGCCCAGGAACTCGAACCCGGTCAGCTCCTCGCCGGTGAGCGTCACGGTGAGGAAGTGCTCGCTGGTCCGCTCGGTGCGCGCCACCCGGGTGCGGATCATGCTGCGGTGGCTCGGATACCTGATGCGCAAGGCGCGGCCCCTTCGTTCGGGTCGGAGAGCGGCGGATGTCGGGTTCGTCCGGTCTCGGGGTGCTGTGACCGTATGCCGACTCGGGAAAGGTTAGCCTAACCAAGCTTGGTGTGGCACGGTGGTCCGGGGGCGCTCCTTCCCGGTTCCGCGGGCGCTCCGCCAGCCCACTAGCCTTGCCCAGGGCACGACACAGCGGGGGGAACAGGACATCGGATGAGTAGACGTCTGTACGGGGCCGCGCGCCCCGCGCCGAGCGGACGCGCCGTATGAGCGCCGCCCCCGCGACAGCCCCCGCCGCCGAGCGCGAACGGCGCTCCCCCAGCGTCTCCGGGGGTGAGGTCCCCGACAGCGTGCGCGCCCTGCGCCGCCGCACCCTGCGGCGCAACCGCGGCCGCGTCCTCGTCGGCGTGGTCCTGCTCTCCCTGCACCAGGTCGCCGAGGCCCTCGTCCCGGTGGCCATCGGCCTGACCATCGACTGGGCCGTCTTCTCCGGCGACGTCGGCGCCCTCGCGGTCTGCGTCGCGGGCATGGTCGTGCTCTTCACCGTCCTGGCCCAGGCCTACCGCAACGGCGCCCGCTTCACCCTGCGCGCCGTCGAGAACGAGGCGCACCTGCTGCGGGTGGAGGCCGCCCGCCGCGCCCTGGACCCGCGCGGCGAGCGCAGCGGCCTGCGCGCGGGCGAGGTCCTGTCGGTGGCCACCTCCGACGCCGAGCAGGCCGCCCTGTACGTGCGCGCCTGGTCGGCCTCGATCGCCGTGGCGGTCGCCATCATCGTCACCACCGTCGCGCTCCTGGCCGTGGACGTGCCCCTGGGGATCGGCGTCCTGGTCGGCGTCCCCCTGCTCATGCTGCTCCTGCGCCTGCCCGCCGCCCGCATCACCCGGCGCAGCGAGGCCAAGCAGGCCACCGCCGCCGGGGCCACCGCCCTGGCCACCGACCTGGTCAGCGGCCTGCGCGTCCTCATGGGCATCGGGGCGCGGCACAACGCGGCCGCCCGCTACCGCAGGGCCAGCACCCTGGCCCTGGACGCCTCGGTCGGCGCCGCCGCCAGCAACGGTGTCTACCGCGGCCTGGTCACCGCCGCCAGCGCCGTCTTCCTGGCCTGCGTGGCGGGCGTGGCCGGGTGGATGGCCCTCCAGGGACGCCTCAGCGTCGGCGAACTCGTCACCGTCATCGGCCTCGCCCAGTTCCTGGCCGAACCCGTGCAGAGTCTGGGCATGGTCGGCCAGCTGTTCGCCACCGCCCGCGCCTCCGCCCGGCGGCTGGTGCGCCTGCTCAACGCCCCCGACGCGGTCACCCCGGGCGAGCGCGCCTGCGCGGAGGAGCCCGTGGTCGCGCTGTCCGGGGTCAGCTACCGCACGCTGCGCGGGGTGGACCTCGAACTCGCCCCCGGCGAACTCGTCGGCGTGCTCACCACCGACCCCCGCGACGCCGAGGCGCTGCTGGAACTGCTCTCTGGCCGGGCCGAACCCGCGGCCCTGGACGGCACGCTCACGGTGGGCGGCGTCCCCGTCCCCGAACTCGCCCTGGACGCCCTGCGCGAGGCGGTCCTGGTGGAGGAGCACGGGACCACCCTGTTCGAGGGCACCCTGCGCTCCAACCTGGACACCGGCGCGGACGGCGACGAGGAGCGGTTGCTGGACGCCCTGCGCGCCGCCTCGGCCGCGGACCTGGTCGAGGGCCACCCCGAGGGCCTGGACCGGCCGGTCGCCGACCGCGCGGCCAACCTCTCCGGCGGACAGCGCCAGCGCGTGGCCCTGGCCCGCGCCCTGGTCGCCGACCCGCCCGTCCTGGTGCTGCACGATCCCACCACCGCCGTGGACGCGGTCACCGAGGAGGCCATCGCCCGGGGCACGGCCGCCGCCCGCGCGGGTGCGGCCAGGTCCACCCTGGTCGTGGCGAACAGCCCGGCGCTGCTGGCCCGTGCCGACCGCGTCGTGGTGCTGGCCGAGGGGCGGGTGCGGTGCACGGGCACGCACGCGCGGCTGGTCGAGGAGGACGCGGACTACCGCGAGGCGGTGCTGCGATGACCGCCCCACCGGGCGCGGCGCCGACGCGGTGCGCCCCATCGCGGTGCGCCTCACGGCCGTTCGCGGCACGCCGGAGCGCCCCGCCGCCGACCGCCGACCCGGGGCGCCGCGCTCCCCTTCCCCGCCCCCACGACCCCGAGGACGACCGATGAGCACGCCGGTGGAGGACTCCGCGAGCGAACACGGGGAACTGCTCCCCACCGCCTCGGCCCGCCGCACGTGGGCCGTGCTGGGCGAGGGGGTGCGCGGCACCGGCTGGGGCGCCCCGCTGGCCCTGGCCACCGTGCTCGCGGGCAGCGCCGCCGGACTGGTCGCCCCCTGGGTGCTGGGCCGGATGGTCGACGACATCTCGGCGCAGCGGGGGCTGGACACCGTCCTGTCCTCGGTCCTGCTCATCGCCGGGGCGGGGCTGCTCGGCGGCCTGCTCACGGGCGTGGGCAGCTGGCTGGTCAGCCGGGTCGGCGAGACCGTCCTGGCCCGCCTGCGCGAAAGCGTCATGGACCGCGTGCTGCGCATGCCCGCCGCCCGCCTGGAGCGGGTGCGCATCGGCGACCTGCTCTCCCGGGTCGGCGACGACGTCGCCGTGGTCACCGCCAGCATCGCCCGCAGCGGCCCCGACGCCGTCGTGGCCCTGGCCACCGTCCTGCTGACCGCGGTGGGCATCACCGCCCTGGACTGGCGCCTGGGCCTGGCCGCGATGCTCTGCGTGCCGGTCTACGTGACGGCCGTGCGCTGGTACCTGCCCCGCTCGGGCCCCTACTACGCCCGCGAGCGCGTGGCCATGGGAGAGCGCTCGCACGCGATGATGGGAGCCCTGCGCGGGCGTTCCGCCGTGCGCGCCTACCGCCTGGAGGACGAGCACGAGTCCCGGGTGCGCGACCGCTCGGCCGCCGCCATGGACATCACGGTGTCGGTGTTCCGGCTGTTCACCCGTTTCGGGTCGCGGCTCAACGCCGCCGAGTGCGTCGGACTGACCTCGGTGCTGGTGGCCGGGTTCTGGCTGGTGCGCGCCGACCTGGCCAGCGTCGGCATGGTCACCGCCGCCGCCCTGTACTTCCACCGCCTGTTCGGCCCGCTGATCTTCCTGGTCATGAACTTCAACGAGGTGCAGTCGGCCGGGGCGAGCCTGGCCCGCCTGGCCGGTGTGGTCGACCTCCCGGTGGAGGCCGACCCGGGCGCGGAGGAGGGCCCGGCCGGTTCCTCGGTCCGCGTCGCGGGGGTCACCCACTCCTACGGCACCGGCGGCCCGGCCGCGCTGGAGGAGGTGTCGCTGGAGGTCGCCCCGGGTGAGCGCGTGGCCCTGGTCGGGGCCAGCGGCGCGGGCAAGACCACGCTGGCCGCCCTGGTCAGCGGCTTGCGCACGCCCACGGCCGGAACCGTCTACCTGGGCGGGATCCCCCTGGAGGAGCTGGGGGAGCGGCGGGTGCGCGAGCACGTCTTCCTGGTCAGCCAGGAGACCCACGTGTTCGCCGGAACCCTGCTGGAGGACCTGCGCCTGGCCCGCGCCGGGGCCGACGCGGCCGAGGCGGAGGCCGCCCTGGAGGCCGTCGGCGCCCTGGAGTGGGTGCGCGCCCTGCCCGAGGGACTGGACACGGTGGTCGGCGAGGGCGGGCACGCCCTGACCGCCGAGCAGGCCCAGCACCTGGCACTGGCCCGGCTGGTGCTGGCCGACCCGGACGTGGCCGTCCTGGACGAGGCCACCGCCGAGGCGGGCAGTTCCGGCGCCCGGCGACTGGAGCGCGCCGCCGCCGCGGCCACCGCCGGGCGCACCACGCTGGTGGTGGCGCACCGGCTGACCCAGGCGCAGACCGCCGACCGCGTGGTGGTCATGGACCGGGGCCGCGTCGTCGAGCAGGGGACGCACGCCGAACTGGTCGCCAGCGGGGGGCGCTATGCCGACCTGTGGCGCAGCTGGCGGGGCGCGCCGGACGACGGGGAGCCGCTCTCCCGCTGACCGCGCCTTCGGTCGGCGCGCCAGCGCACCCGGCCGGGCGCGGTCAGCGCCGCACGCGGCCGGGTCAGCGCCGTTCGGAGCGCGGGTGCCGGGGCGGGGAGTCCGGGAGGGGGCGTCGTCCGTACCCGCGCCGCCCCGGGCGCGGGACGGGCCGGGTCACAGCTGGAGTTCGCTCTCCACGCGCCGGAGGGTGTGGCGGGCCATGGCCAGGTTGGCGCGCTGACGGTCCAGCGCCAGGTAGAGGAAGACGCTGCCGTGCGACTTCTCCAGCAGGCGGATGAGGTGGTACTGGCTGCTCAGCGTGATGAGGATGTCCTCGATGCGGTCGTCGAGGCCGATCGCGCCCAGGGCGCGCGTCTTGGCGCGCACGACCTCGGTGTTGGCCGCCGCGGCCATCTCCAGGTCGAAGTGGCCGCCCCCGCCCATGGTGCCCAGGGACATGCCGCTCTCGTAGTCGACGACCGCTACGCCGATGGCGCCCTCGATCCCCATGGCTTCCTTCATCGCCGCGTCGGCGTTCATGGCGTCTCCTCACGCTCGGTGTCCACCGCAGGAGCGGCGATACATGACGAAAATTAGCGAAACGCCCGGAGGGTGCGTAAGTGGACAGTTTGTGGCGGGAGTCCATCGTTACCACAGTGTGTTCTCTTTGCTCCTCTTTGACTGTTAAATGTCTTTTGGAGGCAACCAGACACCGGGGGGCACGTGTCGAGCACAGCTGTATCCACGGAGCGTTACCTGAGCTGTGACGGGGTCGTGGCCGCGATGCTCGTGGACCGCGCGACGGGTCAGGCGCACGCGCGGTCGGGTGCGGTGTCGGCGCTGCCCGACCCCGAGCACGTCGCGGACTCCCACCACCTGGCCCTCGACCTGGCCCTGGCCTCCCGCGAACCGGAGGTCCAGGAGAGCGTGGTCACCACCGACGGGCACCACGTGCTGACCCGCGCCGTGCCCTCCCCGGGCGCGGACGACGCCCTGCTCGTCCTGGTCTTCGACCGCGCGCGGACCAACCTCGCGCTGGCCCGCCTCCAGGCCGACGAGCACACCGCGGCGCTGCTGTCATGAGCGCCGCCGCGCCCCCGCGGGCCCTGGCCGAGCCCCTGCTCCGCGCCCGCGAGGAGGGGTTCACCGGAGCCCTGCGCCTGACCGGCCAGCCCGAGGCCCTGGTCCACCTGGCCGCCGGACGCGTCACCGCCGTCACCACACCGGCCGCGCCCACACCCGAGACCCTCCTGGTCAGATCCGGCGCGGTCCCCGCCGGGGTCTGGGCCGCCGCCTACGAGGCGGCCGCCCACACCGACAGCCTGGCCCGCGAACTGCTGGACCGCGGCGCGGTCTCGGCCGCGGTACTGGAACTGGCGTGCGCCACGGCGCTGGCGGACGGCGTCCTGGCGCTGTGCCTGTCCCCCGGACCCCGGGTGGAGGCCGTGCTCTCCGACGCCGCGCCGCCGCTGCTGGGCCTGGAACCCGGCCTGGACCCCGAGGAGGTGCTGGCCGAGGCCGGGCGCCGCCTGGCCTTCCTCGCCGACCGGTGGGGCGCGCCCGCGGACCTGGTCCGCCGCCGCCCCGTGCCCGCCGGGCCGGTGCACGACTTCCTCCCCTCCGCCTACCGGCTCCTGCTCACCCAGGCCAACGGCCGACGCACCCCCCGGGACCTGGCCTTCGCCCTGGGGCGGGGACTGACCGGGGTCATGGCCGACGTCGCGCGCCTCACCGAACGCGGGCTGCTGGAGGCCGCAGCCCCCGGCGGGGCGGACGGCCTCACCCGCCGCACGCCCGAGGCCGCCGCCCCGGACGAGGGCCCGTCCGCGCTGGCCAAGCGGCGTCCGGGGGCCAACACCGTGCGCCCCGCGCCCCCGTCCTCCTCTGTCCCGGTCCCCGGGAGCGTGCGCGAACGCCTGCGCTCACTGGGCGCCGACCACGGGACGGCCGCGGCGGTCGGGGAAGAGGCGGCCCGATGAGCACGACCGGACACCCCTGTCCGGCCCGCGGCGGCGAACCGCCCGCCGGGGGACACGAGGCGGGCGGCCTGACCGCACTGCCCAAGCGCACCCCCTCCCCGGTGCCCCGGGGGCCGCGCCCCCGGCCGGGCCTGTTCGGTCCCAAGGAGCCCGAACCGGGGCCCATCGCCGCCCTGCGCCGCGCGCAGCGCGCCGCGGTGCCCCTGGAGAGGGTGCGCCGCGCACTACAGGACCTGGACGCCCACACCGGCCGCGCGCCGCGGCCGACCGACGAGCACGGGAGCGAGTAGATGGTTCAGGGGCAGATCGCCGAGGAGCTGGCGCGGCTGCGCGAGCACGTCGTCGGCGTGACCGACAGCGCCGTGGCCGCCTCCGACGGCATGCTGGTGGCCTCCGACATCCAGGGCGGACGTCCCCACGCGCTGGCCGCGCTCGCCGCCGCCTCCCTGGGCCTGGGAAAGCGCACCGGTGACGAGACGGGGCTGGGGCCGCTGCGCGAGGTCGTCACCCGCTGCCAGGGCGGCTACGCGGTCGTCTACGCGGTCGGGATGGAGGCCCTGCTCGTCGTGCTGGGCGACGAGGGCATGGACACCGCCGCCCTGCGCCGCGAGTCCCGGCTGACGGTGGAGCGCGTGGGCTCGCTGCTGGAGGTCACCACCGCGGGCTGAGGCCCCGGCGGCGGGGCCCTCCCGGACCCGGCCCGCCGCCCGGCCGGTCACGGACCCGCCCCGGTACTGGACGGGCGCGGGACCGGCCGGGGCCGCCTGCTTCGCGCGCGGGCCGGTCAGGCGCCGACGTAGGCCGTGAGGTGCTCGCCGGTGAGGGTGGAGCGGGCGGCGACGAGGTCGGCGGGCGTGCCCTCGAACACGACCCGCCCGCCGTCGTGGCCCGCCCCGGGGCCGAGGTCGATGATCCAGTCGGCGTGCGCCATGACCGCCTGGTGGTGTTCGACGACCACGACCGACTTCCCCGAGTCGACGAGCCGGTCGAGCAGGCCGAGCAGCTGCTCGACGTCGGCCAGGTGCAGGCCGCTGGTCGGCTCGTCCAGGACGTAGACGCCGCCCTCCCCGGCCATGTGGACGGCCAGCTTGAGCCGCTGCCGCTCGCCGCCGGACAGGGTGGTCAGCGGCTGGCCGACCCGGAGGTAGCCCAGGCCGACCTCCTCCAAACGCCGCAGGATCCGCGCGGCCGCGGGTACCTTCGCCCCCTCGCCGTCGAAGAACGCGTGCGCCTCGGCCACCGACATCGCGAGCACCTCGCTGATGTCGCGGCCGCCGTCCGGGCCGCCCAGGCGGTACTCCAGCACCTGCGGCTGGAACCTCCTGCCCTCGCACTCCTCGCACGGCGAGGCCACCGTGTCCATCATGGCCAGGTCGGTGTAGAGCACCCCTGCTCCGTTGCAGGCCGGGCAGGCGCCCTCGGAGTTGGGGCTGAACAGCGCCGGTTTGACGCCGTTGGCCTTGGCGAAGGCCTTGCGGACCGGGTCGAGCAGCCCGGTGTAGGTGGCCGGGTTGCTGCGCCGCGAGCCGCGGATCGCGCCCTGGTCCACCGACACCACGCCCGCGCCCGCGGGCATCGACCCGTGGACCAGCGAACTCTTGCCGCTGCCCGCCACGCCGGTCACCACGCACAGCACGCCCAGCGGCACGTCCACGTCCACGCCGCGCAGGTTGTTGGCGTCGGCGCCGCGGATCTCCAGGGCGCCCCGGGGCGTGCGCACCCGCGGCTTGAGCCGGGCCCGGTCGTCGAGGTGGCGGCCGGTGAGGGTGCCGCTGGCGCGCAGCCCCCCGACGCCGCCCTCGAAGACGATCCGCCCGCCGTCGTCACCGGCGCCGGGGCCGAGGTCGACCACGTGGTCGGCGATCGCGATGGTCTCCGGCTTGTGCTCCACGACGAGCACGGTGTTGCCCTTGTCGCGCAGCCGCAGCAGCAGGCGGTTCATCCGCTCGATGTCGTGCGGGTGCAGTCCCACGGTGGGTTCGTCGAAGACGTAGGTGACGTCGGTGAGCGAGGAGCCCAGGTGGCGGATCATCTTGGTGCGCTGCGCCTCGCCGCCCGAGAGCGTGCCCGAGGAGCGGTCGAGTGAGAGGTAGCCCAGCCCGATCTCCACGAAGGAGTCGAGCGTGTGCCCCAGTTTCTCCAGCAGCGGCCCCACGGAGGGTTCTTCGAGCCCGCGGACCCACGCGGCCAGGTCGCTGATCTGCATCGCGCACGCGTCGGCGATGCTGATCCCGCGGATCCTGGAGGACCGGGCCTCCTCGCTGAGGCGGGTGCCGTCGCACTCGGGGCAGGCGGTGAAGGTGACCGCCCGGTCCACGAACTCCCGGATGTGCGGCTGCATCGCCTCCTGGTCCTTGGACAGGAACGACTTCCTGATCTTGGGGATCAGCCCCTCGTAGGTGAGGTTGACGCCCTCGATCTTCACCTTGACCGGTTCCTTGTGGAGGAAGTCGGCGAGTTCCGCCTCGGTGTAGTCGCGGATCGGCTTGTGGGGGTCCACGAAGCCCGACTCGGCGTAGACCCGCACCGTCCAGAAGTTGTCCGACTTCCAGCCGGGGATGGTGAACGCGCCCTCGGCGATCGACTTGGAGTCGTCGTAGAGCTGGGTCAGGTCGATGTCGGAGACCGTGCCCCGGCCCTCGCAGTGCGTGCACATGCCGCCGGTGCGGCTGAAGGTCTGCTTCACGGCCTTGCCGGTGCCCACCCTGATGGCGCCGCTGGCCTGGACCGAGGCGACGTTGAACGCGAAGGCGTTGGGCGAGCCGATGTGCGGTTTCCCGAGGCGGCTGAAGAGGATGCGCAGCAGCGAGTTGGCGTCGGTGGCGGTGCCCACCGTGGAGCGGACGTTGGCGCCCATCCGCTCCTGGTCGATGATGATCGCCGTGGTCAGCCCGTCGAGGACGTCGACGTCGGGCCGGGCCATCGTCGGCATGAGGCCCTGCACGAAGGCGCTGTAGGTCTCGTTGATCATCCGCTGCGACTCCGCGGCGATCGTGTTGAACACCAGGGAGCTCTTGCCCGAGCCGGAGACGCCGGTGAACACGGTCAGGCGGCGTTTGGGTATCTCGACGCTGACGTCCCGGAGGTTGTTCTCACGCGCGCCGTACACGCGGATCAGGTCGTGGCTGTCGGCGGCGTGCGGCTCGGGCGCCTCCGCGTCCGCCCTGGTGGCCGTGCTCATCGTGATCTCCCTCGGTCGGGTGAGGCCTCTGCGTCGGCGTCGTCTGGGTCGGCCCACCAGCGCCGGGCGACGGCCGTCGCGTGCCGGTCCATGTGACCGGTGGGGTCCGTGGTGCCAACGCTAGACGGGGGAGCGGGGGCGGCGCTTCTCGATTCCTGACCGGAGGGCCCGGAGCGCCTAGTCCATGGCGGCGCGGCCGTGGCGCCAGTAGCCGATGAAGGCGATGTCGTCCTTGGGGATGTGGTGTTGGCGGACGAGGGTGCGGCGTAGTTCGGTGGGGAGGGCGTTCTCTCCGGCGACGAAGCAGTAGGGGCGTCCTGGGGGGAACTCGGTGGTGCGTACGGTCTCCAGGGCGAGTTGTCCGGGGACGGTGTGGGGGTCGGTGCGGGGTAGCCAGTGCACGTCGACTCCGGGCGGGGCCTGGACGGGGCGGATGTCGTCTGTGCTGGGGACTTCGAGGTAGGCCTGTCCGCGGAGGTGGGCGGGGGCCTGTTCGAGGATGGAGAGCAGGGCGGGTACGGCGCTCTCGTCGCCGACGAGCAGGTGCCAGTCGGCCTCCTCCGAGGGCACGTAGTACACACCGTCCGCGAGCATGCCCGCCTCGTCGCCGGGAGCGGCGGCGCGGGCCCAGGCGGAGGCGGGACCGGCGTCGCCGTGGTCCACGAACTCGATGTCCATCTCCAGCGCCTCGGGGTCGAAGCGGCGCACCGAGTAGCTGCGCACGTGCGGCTGGCGGCTCGGCGGCATGGCGCGGAGCTGCTCGAACCACCGCTTGCCGGCGTCGGCGGGCATGTGCAGCCGGTCCTGGCCCTCGCGGGGAAGGAACAGGCGCACGAACTGGTCCCGTCCGAGGAAGGCGAAGTCGGCCAGCTGGGCGCCGCCCAGGGTCACCGTGACGAAGTGCTTGCTCAGGCGCTCGGTCCGCACCACGCGGGTGCGGATCATGGCGCGGTGGCCGGGCTGTTCGACGCGCACGGGACCTCTTCCTCCTGGTTCGGGGGCACGGGGGTGGACCGCCTCCAGGTGAGGTTAGCCGAACCTTGCTTCGCCTGCGTTATCCCGGTTCCGAACCCCGGGACCCCTCCAGCGGCTGGACCGCGCGCGGAGTCCGGACACCCTGCAGGTCAGTCCCGGGACCCGGCCCGCACCCACCGCCACAGGCCGCCCGCCCGGTGGCCATGGGGCCAGATGGCGCGTCTTTCACACCTCTTGTCCAAGTTATGAATCTACGTGGTAAAGGTGCCATTTGTCTGTTTTTCCATTGAACGGGGGAGCCTCTTCACGAAACCGGGCACCCCAACGGGACACGACTGTCGGCACCGTGCCCCAGAATCGGCGTATGACACAGCCAGCACACCGACACCACGCCATCGACTACCTGGAGCTCACGGTCACCGACCTGGACCGGGCGCGGCGCTTCTACGCCGAGGCGTTCGGATGGCGCTTCAACGACTACGGCCCCGGCTACGCGGGCATCCAGGACCCCGAGGGCCCGGACGCCCCCGAGGTGGGCGGCCTCGCGCTGGGCGAGGAGACGCGCGCGGGAGGCCCCTTCGTCCTGCTGTACTCGGCCGACCTGGACCGCTCCGTCGAGGCTGTGGAGGGCGCGGGCGGCCGTGTGGTGCAGGGCCCCTACGCCTTCCCCGGCGGGCGCCGCTTCCACTTCACCGACCCCAGTGGCAACGAACTGGGCGTCTGGGCCGAGGCCTGATGGGCGGGCAGGGGCACGAGGGGGGCGACCCCGCCGTGGAGCACCTGACCGCGACCCTGCGCCGCCGCCGGGAGGAGCTGGCGGGAGCGGTCGGGGTGCGGATCGGCAACGCCCTGGTGGTGCACGCGCTCGCCACGCACATGTGGGCGGGGGTGCCGGTGCCCGCTGTGGCCTGCCACGCGGCCGTGGACCCGTTGCGGCTGTCCCCGTCGGCCGGGCCGGTGACGTGCCGGAGGTGCCTGGGCCGTGGCCGCCAGGAGCAGCACCAGGTGCCCGGGCAGACCGAACTGGAGGTGTGACCGGCCGCGGTCCGGGGCCGGTCGGCACGCGAGGCGGCGGTGTGCCCCTCCGCCGCCCGCGCCCGGCTCCGTCCCCGCGTGCTTCCCGCCGCCCGGCTCAGGCGGTGCGGCCGGTGTGGCGGGCGACGGCCTCGTTGAGGACCGCGCAGGCGCGGCGCAGGTCGGCGGGGTGCGCCGACCCGTAGCCCAGGACCAGTCCGTGCACGGTCGGGGCGCCGTGGCTGGCCCGCGAGGTGTCGTCCACCAGCACGCCCCGTTCGGCGGCCTCGGCCACCACGGGGGCGACGGCGTCTGCGGGCAACGGGAGCAGGACGTGCAGGCCCGCGGTGTCCCCGACGGGGCGGGTGGTGAGGAGGTCGATCAGCAGCCCGCGGCGGCGGGCGTACTCCAGGCGCATGCGGCGCAGGTGCCGGTCGAGGTCGCCGCGTTCGAGCAGCAGGGCGGTGGCGGCCTGGACCGGAACGCTGGTGCGGTCCGACAGGTCGTGGCGGACGGCGGCCAGGCGTTCCAGCAGCGGGGGTTCGGCGACGATCCAGCCGATGCCCAGGTCGGGGGAGAGGGTCTTGGACAGGGTGCCGAGCAGGATGACGCGGTCGGGGTCCAGGCCGTAGAGGGCGGGCAGGGGCGCCACGTCGTAGCGGAACTCGGCGTCGTAGTCGTCCTCCACGATCATCGCCGCGTTCCGGCGGGCCCAGGCCAGGAGGCGTTCGCGGCGCGGGACGGGCAGCCGTCCGCCGAGCGGGTACTGGTGGGCGGGTGTGGTGTGGACGAGGGTCAGGTCGTCGGGCAGGTGCTCGGTGAGGATGCCGTCGTGGTCGACCGGGCAGGGGAGCACGCGGGCTCCGCGGGCGGCCAGGATGGTGCGGGCCTTCTGGTAGCCGGGCTCCTCCACGCCCGCGCGGGTGCCCGCGCCGAGCAGGGCGGCCCCGACCAGGTCCAGGCCGTTGCCGGTGCCGCGGGTGACCATGACGTTCTCGGGGCCGATGCGTACTCCGCGGGTGCGGCGCAGGTGGTCGGCCAGGAGTGCGCGCAGCCGGGGCAGGCCGCGGGGGTCGGGGTCCTCGTCCAGGGGTTGTTCGGCCGCGTGCCGCCAGGCCCGGCGCCAGGCGGCGCGGTCGTGGTCGCGGACCCAGGGGGCGCCGGGGCGCAGGTCGATCATGCCCTGGCTGCGGGCCTGTTCCCGGGAGGGGCGCGGGGCGGTGGTGTGCACGGCGGGGGCCGCGGTGGTGGACGGGGCGCCGTGTCCGCTGTCGTCGTCGTTGCCGCTGACGGTGTGCTCACCGGCGCCGCGTCCGTCGTCGGGGAGCCGGGCGGGGGAGGGAGGTGAGCTGTCCTGGGCGACGAACGTGCCCGAGCCGTGGCGTCCCTCCAGCCAGCCCTCGGCGTAGAGCTGCTGGTAGGCCTCGGTGACCACGGTCCTGCTCACGCCCAGCTGCGCGGCCAGGGCGCGGCTGGAGGGCAGGCGTTCCCCGGGGGCGAGGGCCCCGCCGGACATGGCCTCCCGCAGTGCGTCGGACAGCTGCGCCGTGAGGGGGCGGGCGGCGGAACGGTCGAGGTGGAAGGCCGGTTCGGCCAGGCGGCGGGGCACAGTGGTCCTTCGTTTTCGGGTAGAAGTGGCCATGGTCGTAAGGTCCACTTGCTTCCTAGGCTACGGTCATGCTCTCCACGACAGAACGCACCCGGCTGCGCCGCGGCAAGCACAAGGCCCGCACCGACCGGGCCGACCTGTACGACCTCCTGGACGAGGGGATGGTGTGCCACCTGGGGGTGGTGGTCGACGGCGCGCCCATGGTGGTGCCCACCGCCTACGGGCGGATCGGGGACACCCTGTACCTGCACGGTTCGACGGGGGCGCGGTCGCTGCGCGCGGGCGGTGAGGTGTGTGTGACCGTGACCCTGCTGGACGGCCTGGTGCTGGCCAGGTCGCTGTTCCACCACTCGGTCAACCACCGCTCCGCGATGGTCTACGGCGTGCCGCGGGTGGTGGAGGACGAGCGGGAGCGGCTGGAGGGGTTGCGCGCGCTGGTCGAGCAGTTGACGCCGGGGCGGTGGGAGGAGGCCCGGGAGCCGACCGCGAAGGAGTTGGCGGCCACGCGCGTGCTGGCGCTGTCGCTGGAGGAGGCGTCGGTGAAGGTGCGGACGGGGCCGCCGGCGGATGACGAGGAGGACCTGGCCCTGCCGGTGTGGGCGGGGGTGCTGCCGGTGCGGCAGGTGTTCGGGGAGCCGGAGTCGGATCCGGGACTGGCGCCGGGGCTGGAGGTTCCGGCCTCTGTGGCGGGGCGGTCGCTGTTCCCGTCGCCGCTGTCCTGAGGTCGGGCGGGCCGGGAAAACGGTACGCGGGAAAAGCGTGGGGCCGACCCGCCGGACATTCTTTGGTCTATTGGATAGGCCAATGGTCCTTTATTGCGGTGCGTTCGCCGACCGGACACCGTCCTGGTCACCGCCGCCGCGGGAATCAGCCCTCCGGTGTGGCGAACCTCGCGTGAAACGGGGGTCGGGCGGTGCGGCCGAGCGTTTTTTGTGGGGTTCCCACAATGCATCGGCTTCGCTATGCGTGGTTCGGCCCATTGGTGTACCGGGCGGTAACCGACCAGGGTAGAAAGGTAGGTGCAGGCGACGCTCCGAGACCCGGACGTCGCCTTCTGCGCGTGGTACTTGGGAGGCTCAACCGGTGTTCAGTCGTGTCGCCATCGTCAACCGTGGAGAGGCCGCGATGCGGCTCATCCACGCTGTCCGGGACCTCTCAGCGGAAACCGGCACGCGGATCGAGACGGTGGCCCTCCACACCGACGCCGACCGCGACGCCACCTTCGTCCGCGAGGCCGACGTCGCCTACTCGCTGGGTCCCGCCTCGGCCCGTCCCTACCTCGACCACGCCGTCCTGGAGCGCGCGCTGGTCCAGACCGGCGCCGACGCGGCGTGGGTGGGCTGGGGCTTCGTCGCCGAGGACCCGGCCTTCGCCGAGCTGTGCGAGAGGATCGGCGTCACCTTCGTCGGGCCCAGCGCCGAGGCCATGCGCAAGCTCGGCGACAAGATCGGCGCCAAGCTGATCGCCGAGGAGGTCGGCGTCCCGGTCGCGCCGTGGAGCCGCGGCGAGGTCGCCACCCTGGAGGAGGCGCTGCGCGCCGGTGAGGAGATCGGCTACCCGCTGATGCTCAAGGCGACCGCGGGCGGCGGCGGTCGCGGTATCCGCATGGTCGCCTCGGGCGAGGACCTGGCCGAGGCCTACGAGCGCACCAGCCAGGAGGCGCTGCGCGCCTTCGGCTCCGGCGTGGTCTTCCTGGAGCGCCTGGTCACCGGCGCCCGCCACGTCGAGGTCCAGATCATCGCCGACGGACAGGGCACGGCGTGGGCGCTGGGGGTGCGCGACTGCTCGGTGCAGCGGCGCAACCAGAAGATCATCGAGGAGTCGGCCTCCCCGGTCCTGGACGCGGAGCAGACCGCGCACCTGAAGGCGTCGGCCGAGCGGCTGGCGCTGGCCGTGGACTACCGCGGCGCGGGCACCGTCGAGTTCCTGTACCACCCGGGTGAGAAGCTGTTCGCGTTCTTGGAGGTCAACACCCGCCTCCAGGTCGAGCACCCGATCACCGAGATCACCACCGGCACCGACCTGGTCCGGCTCCAGCTGCACGTGGCCAGCGGCGGCAGGCTGGAGGGCCCCCAGCCGGTCGAGTCCGGCCACGCCGTCGAGGCCCGGCTCAACGCCGAGGACCCCGACCGCGACTTCGCGCCCGCCCCGGGCCGCATCGCGCGCCTGGTCCTGCCCTCCGGTCCGGGCGTGCGCGTGGACACCGGTGTGCGCGAGGGCAACACCATCCCGGCCGACTTCGACTCGATGATCGCCAAGGTCATCGCCTACGGCCGCGACCGCGAGCAGGCGCTGGCCAGGCTGCGCCGCGCGATGGCCGAGACCACGGTGATCATCGAGGGCGGCGCGACCAACAAGAGCTTCGTGCTCGACCTGCTGGACCAGCCCGAGGTGATCGACGCCAGCGCCGACACCGGCTGGATCGACCGCGTGCGCGCCCAGGGGCGCCTGGTCAGCCACCGCCACTCCGCGGTGGCCTTGGCCGCGGCCGCGATCGAGGCCTACCAGGACGAGGAGGAGGTCAGCCGCCAGCGGCTGCTGTCCACCGCGCACGGCGGCCGCCCGCAGGTGCAGCACGAGAGCGGCCGTCCGCTGGACCTGAAGCTGCGCGGCGTGGGCTACCGGGTGAGCGTGGCCAGGGTCGGGCACCGGCGGTTCCGCGTCGGCGTCTCCGGAGGCGGCGACGTGCACCCGGCGGACGTGGAGGTCGAGCGCTTCGACGCGCACAGCGGCCAGATCGTGGTCAACGGCCGCCGGTTCCGGCTGGTGTCGGCCACGCACGGGCCGGTGCACCTGGTCGAGGTGGACGGCGTCACGCACCGGATCAGCCGCGACGAGGGCGGTGTGCTCCGCTCCCCGGCGCCCGCCCTGGTGGTGGCGACGCCGTTGGCGGTGGGCGACGAGGTCGAGTCCGGCGCGCCCGTCCTGGTGCTGGAGAGCATGAAGATGGAGACGGTGCTGCGTGCGCCGTTCCGCGCCCGGGTGCGCGAGTGCCCGGTGTCGGTGGGCAGCCAGGTCGAGACCGGTGCGCCGCTGATGCGGTTGGAGCCGCTGTCCGACGGGGACGCCGAGGAGGCGGAGTCGGGCTCGGAGGCCGTGGCGATCGAGCTGCCCGAGGAGGCCGGGGAGGCGTCCGCGGCCGAGCGCGTGGAGCGCGGCCTACAGGACCTGCGCGGTCTGCTGCTGGGCTTCGACGCCGACCCGCACGACCGCGGGCGGGTGCTGGCCGACTACCTGGTCGCGCGCGCCGAGCTGGGCGGTCGTCCGGTCGAGGGCGAGCTGGACCTGTTCACGGTGTTCGCCGACCTGTGCGAGCTGAGCCGCAACAAGCCGGGCGGGGAGCCCGACACCGAGCCGCACAGCTCGGTGCACAGCCCGCGCGAGTTCTTCCACAGCTACCTGCAGAGCCTGGACGTGGAGCGCGCCGGGGTGAGCGAGGGCTTCCAGGCCAAGCTCACCCGGGTCCTGGCCCACTACGGGGTCTCCGACCTGGACCGCACGCCGGAGCTGGAGGCCGCGGTCTTCCGGATCTTCCTGGCCCAGCAGAACACGGGCGCCGCGCTGGCGATCGTGTCGGAGCTGCTGCGCCGCTGGCTGGCGGGCGGGCCGCCCGCGGAGGCGCTCAGCGAGCGCGCCGGGCTGGCCCTGGAGCACCTGGTGGAGGCCACGCAGGTGCGTTTCCCCACGGTGTCGGACCTGGCCCGCGGTGTGGTCTTCCGCTGGTTCGCCCAGCCGCTGCTGCGCCGCAACCGGGCCCGGGTCTACGCCGCGGTGCGCGACGACCTGCGCCACCTGGACCGCGACCCGGACGCGCCGGACCGGGCGGAGCGGATCCAGGCCATGGTGGCCAGCGCCGAGCCGCTGGTGCGGCTGGTCGGCCAGCGCATGGGGCGGGCCGGGCGCGACCACGTCCCGCTGCTGGAGGTGCTGACCCGCCGCTACTACGGCAACCGCGGGCTGTCCCGGGTCGCCGCGCGCGAGGTCGGGGGCTGCCGGTTCGTCACCGCCGAGCACAACGGCGCGGGCGGCCTGACGCGCGTGGTCACGACCGCCGTCGACATCGCCGCCCTGCCCGACGCCCTCGGGGCGGTCGGTGAGCTGGCCGCCGACGTGGCCGAGCGCGGCCTGGTGGCCGACCTCTACCTCACCTGGGAGGGCCAGCCCGACGCCGACGCGATGGCGGTGCGGCTCGGGGGGCTGCTGGCCGAGCACCCGCTGCCCGCGGGTGTGCGCCGGGTCACCGCCACCGTCGCCGGTACCAGCGGCGCGGTGATGCACCACCACTTCACCTTCCGGCCCGAGGGGGACGGCTTCGCCGAGGACCGGCTGATCCGGGGTCTGCACCCGCAGATCGCGCGGCGCCTGCAGTTGCAGCGCCTGCGCGAGTTCGACCTCACCCGGCTGCCCTCGGCCGACGAGGAGATCTACCTGTTCCGGGCGGTGGCCAAGAGCAACCCGGCCGACGAGCGCCTCTTCGCGATGGGCCAGGTCCGCGACCTGACGCCGCTGCGCGAGGCGGACGGGCGCCTGATCGCGCTGCCCGCGCTGGAGGACACGGTCACCGGGTGCCTGGACGCGATCCGCAACATCCAGGCGCAGCGCCCGCAGAACCGGCGCTTCGACACCAACCGCATCATGATGTACGTGTGGCCGGCGACCGAGCTGACCTCCGAGGAGCTGGACACGCTGGTCCAGCGGCTGCTGCCGACCACGGCCGGGGCGGGGCTGGAGGAGGTCCAGTTCCTGGCCCGCCAGCGCACCTCCTCCGGTGAGCTGACCGAGGTCGCGGTGCGCATCAGCCTGGACCAGGGCCAGGACGCGCGGGTCCACGTCGAGGAGCCCTCGACCGAGCCGGTGCTGCCGCTGGACGACTACCGCCAGAAGGTGCTGCGCGCGGCCCGGCGCGGGACCGTCTACCCCTACGAGCTGACCGGCCTGCTGTCGGGTCCGGGCGGCGGTTTCACCGAGTACGACCTGGACGACAACGGTGTGCTGGTCCCGGTGGACCGGCCGCGCGGGCACAACTCCGCGGCGATCGTGGCCGGTGTGGTCACCACGCCGACCATGCGCCACCCCGAGGGGGTCACGCGCGTGGTGCTGCTGGGCGACCCGACCAAGGCGCTGGGCGCGCTCTCGGAGCCCGAGTGCTCGCGGGTGATCGCCGCGCTGGACCTGGCCGAGTCGATGCGGGTGCCGCTGGAGTGGTTCGCGCTGTCGGCGGGCGCGCGGATCTCGATGTCCTCGGGCACCGAGAACATGGACTGGGTCGCGGCCGCGCTCAAGCGGATCGTGGAGTTCACCCAGGACGGCGGCGAGATCAACATCGTGGTCGCGGGCATCAACGTCGGCGCCCAGCCGTACTGGAACGCCGAGGCGACGATGCTCATGCACACCAAGGGCATCCTGGTGATGACGCCGGACTCGGCGATGGTGCTCACCGGCAAGCAGTCGCTGGACTTCTCCGGCGGGGTGTCGGCCGAGGACAACTTCGGCATCGGCGGCTACGACCGGGTGATGGGCCCCAACGGGCAGGCGCAGTACTGGGCGCCGAACCTGGCCTCGGCCCGTGAGATCCTCATGGCGCACTACGACCACACCTACGTCGTGCCGGGGGAGGAGGCGCCGCGCCGGGCCAGGACCCTGGACCCGGTCGACCGCGACGTCTCGGTGTTCCCGCACGCGGTGGCGGGCAGCGACTTCGCCACCGTCGGCGAGATCTTCTCCGCCGAGCACAACCCGGACCGCAAGAAGCCCTTCGACATCCGCACGGTGATGCGGGCGCTCTCGGACCAGGACCACGCGGTGCTGGAGCGCTGGGCGGGCATGGCCGACGCCGACACGGCGGCGGTGCAGGACGTGCACATCGGCGGTTGGCCGGTGTGCCTGGTGGGGATCGAGTCGCGGTCGGTGCCGCGGCACGGCTTCCCGCCCACCGACGGCCCCGACACCTACACGGCGGGCACGCTGTTCCCGCGTTCGTCCAAGAAGGTGGCGCGGGCGATCAACGCGGCGTCGGGCAACCGGCCGCTGGTGGTGCTGGCCAACCTGTCGGGGTTCGACGGCTCACCGGAGTCGCTGCGCAAGCTCCAGCTGGAGTACGGGGCCGAGATCGGCCGGGCGATCGTCAACTTCGACGGCCCGATCGTGTTCTGCGTGATCTCGCGCTACCACGGCGGCGCGTTCGTGGTGTTCTCCAAGGCGCTCAACCCGAACATGACGGTGCTCGCGCTGGAGGGCTCGTTCGCCTCGGTGCTGGGCGGGGCCCCGGCGGCGGCCGTGGTGTTCGCGGGTGAGGTCAACACGCGTACCGCGAGCGACCCGCGGGTGACCGGGCTCCAGGAGCAGGTGTCGGCGGCCAGCGGTGCCGAGCGGGCCGCGCTCAACGCCCGGTTGGCCGAGACGCAGTCCTCGGTGCGGGCGGAGAAGCTCGGCGAGGTCGCCGCGGAGTTCGACCGGGTGCACAGCATCCAGCGCGCGGTCGAGGTGGGTTCGGTGGACGCGATCATCAGCGCCGCCGAGATGCGGCCGCGCATCATCGAGGCGATCGAGCACGGCATGAAGCGTTAGGGCCGGTCGTGGGCGGGGCGCGGGTGGACCGCGGCCGCCCGCGTGGGGCGGGGGTGCGGCGGCGGACCGCGGCCCCGCCCCGTTCGTGTGCGCCGAGGGGGTGGGCGGTGGGTCCGCCTCCGGCGTGTGGGCGGACCGGGACGACGGACGAAAGCACCGGTCGGCCGGACCGCCCCGTCCGTGTTGTCAGCGGATCTTCTCGCCGTACACGTGGTCGACGGGCATGGTCATGAGCACCCTGCGGTCGGAGACCATGACCGACCGGTACTCCTCCCAGTCGGGGTGCTCCCCGGCGGCGAGGCGGTAGTAGTCCACCAGTGACTCGACCTCGGGGCCGTGCGGGTCGGTGCCCGGCCCGGTGAGGGTGGCCACGCCCTCGGCGGTGGCCCACGCCCAGCCGTCGGCGCTGGTGACCTGGAGTGTGGCGCGCGGGTCGCGGCGCAGGTTGGCGGTCTTGGCCCGGCCCTCGGTCATGGAGACGTGCAGCAGGTCGGTCTCGGCGTCGTAGAAGGGCTGGACGGGGGAGAGCTGGGGGCGGCCGTCGGCCTTGATGGTGGCCAGGACGCCGAGCTTGCTCTGGGCGAGCAGCGCGCGCGGGTCGAACGTCGTCGTGGTCATGTTCCAGGACCCCTCTCTGCCGGATGCTGGTGGTGCGCGGTGGTGCGGGGCCGTGTGCGGCCGGTCACGATCGTACTCCCGGTGTGTGCGCCGGTCCCGGCTCCGCCGCGTGGTCCGCGCCGCCGTGTCCGCCGGCCGCGGCCCGCGCGGCCGTGTCCGCCGGCCGCGGCCCGCGCGGCCGGGCCCGCCACCCGGCGTTCCGGGGCGCCCGCGTCGGTGTCGGCCGGAGCGAGGGTGCGGCCCCAGCGCTCCACCGGCTCCCCGGAGTCGCGCTGACCGGGGCGGGCACCGGAGCGGTGGCGCGGGCGCGGCCCCTGTGCGCCTTCCGGCCGCGAGGGGCCGAGGGGGCCTTGATAGTCTGCCGGGGCCAGTCGTACCACGTACGTGGTCAGGGAATCCGGTGCGAATCCGGAACTGACGCGCAGCGGTGAGGGGGACGGGCGGGGTACTCACGCCACTGGGGCGGAGGCCGCGGCGACCACGGAGTCGAGGCGGCACCGACCTGGGAAGGCATCCCGTCCGGGCGAACCCGAGTCCGAAGACCTGCTGGCCCCTCCGCGTCGAGTGCGCGGAGGCGTCCCGTGCCAGGCTCCGCGTTCGAGCCCCGACATCCAAGGCATGCCCATGCTGCGTCGCGCCCCGCGCCCCCTTCCCCTCCTGCTCGCCTCCGTCCTGCTGCTCACCGCCTGCGCCCCGTCCCCGGAAGGGGGGAGCGGGGGCACGGAGGCCGCCGACGCCGACGGCGCCCGCACGGTCGACAACTGCGGACACCGGGTGAGCGTCGACGCCCCGCCCGAGCGGGTCGTCTCCCTCAACCAGGGCAGCACCGAGATCCTGCTCTCCCTGGGGCTGGCGGACCGCCTCGTCGGCACCGCCACCTGGACCGATCCGATCATGGAGGGGTTGGAGGAGGCCAACGGGGGCATTCCCCGCCTGGCCGACAACGCCCCCTCCTTCGAGGTGGTCCTGGACGCCGAACCGGACTTCGTGACGGCCTCCTTCGTCTCCACGCTCGGCACGGGCGGTGTCGCCACCCGCGAGCAGTTCGAGGAACTGGGCGTGCCCACCTACGTCTCCCCGACCGACTGCGCCACCGGCAAGGACAACGACAGCGGGGGAGACGGCTCGCGCAGCGAACCGCTCACCCTCGACGCCGTGTACGGCGAGATCCGCGACCTGGCCCTGCTGTTCGGGGTCGAGGAGCGCGGGGAGGAGCTGATCGCCGAGCTGGAGGGGCGGGTGGCGGCGGCCACCGCGGACCTGGACGCCTCCGGCGTCTCCCTCATGTACTGGTTCGCCAACTCCCAGTCGCCCTACCTCGCGGGCTGCTGCGGCGCCCCCGGCGCCATCACCCGCGCGGTCGGCGCGCGCAACGCCTTCGACGACACCCACGACGAGTGGCCCCAGATCAACTGGGAGACCGTGGCCGACCGCGACCCCGACGTCATCGTCCTCGGCGACCTGACCCGCGACTCCCAGACCGCGGAGTCCGCCGACGCCAAGATCGCGTTCCTGGAGTCCCACCCCGCCACGGGCAACCTCACCGCCGTGCGCGAGGAGCGCTACGTCCTGCTCAGCGGCCAGGCCATGAACCCCTCGATCCGCACGGTCGAGGGGATCGAGCAGGTCGCCGAGGGTCTGCGCGGCCTCGGGCTCGGCCGGTGAGCGGTGCGCGTCTGGCGCTGCTCTCCTGCGGTGGACTGGTGCTCCTGGCCGTGTCGGTCTCGGTCGCGGTGACCATCGGCCCCGCCGACATCACCACGGCCGAGGTCTGGAGGTCGGTCGCCGCGCGGCTGGGGTTCGGCGAGAGCGGCCTGTCGCCGCTGCGCGAGGGCATCGTGTGGGACCTGCGCATGCCCCGCACCCTGCTCGCCGCGGTGTGCGGGGCGGGGCTGGCGCTGTGCGGGGCGGTCATGCAGTCCCTGCTGCGCAATCCGCTGGCGGACCCCTTCGTGCTCGGGGTGTCCTCGGGGGCCTCCACCGGGGCGGTCGCGGTGCTGGTGCTGGGCTGGGGCGGCGCGGTGGTGTCGCTGTCGGCGGGCGCCTTCGTCGGCGCGCTGGTCTCCTTCGGGCTGGTGGTGCTGCTCTCGCACACCCTGGGCGCGAGCATGGACCGCGTGGTGCTGTCCGGGGTGGCGGCCATGCAGCTGTTCTCGGCGCTGACCTCGTTCATCGTGCTGACCTCGGCCGACGCCGAGACCACGCGCGGGGTGCTGTTCTGGCTGCTGGGCTCCCTCAGCGGTGCCGGGTGGGACGACGTGGTGCTGTGCGCGGTGGTGCTGGCCGGTGTGCTCGCCGTGTGCCTGGCGCACACCACCACCCTGGACGCGTTCGCCTTCGGTGAGGAGGCCGCGGCGAACCTGGGCGTGCGGGTGGCCCGCGCCCGCATGGTGCTGCTGTGCGCCACCGCGCTGCTCACCGCCGCGCTGGTCAGTTCGGCCGGGGCGATCGGCTTCGTGGGGCTGGTCCTGCCGCACGCGGCCCGCGCGCTCACCGGCGCGGCCCACGCCAGGCTCCTGCCGGTCACCGCGCTGGCGGGCGCCGTCTTCCTGGTGTGGGTGGACACGGTCGCCCGCACCGCGCTGGACCCCCAGGAGATCCCGGTGGGGGTGGTGACCTCCCTCATCGGGGTGCCCGCCTTCGTCGCCGTGCTCTACCGCGCCAGGAGGCACACGTGACCCCATCCGACCAGGCGGTGGCGCGCGGCCGCGACGGTGCGTCCTCCGCGACGGCGCCGGGGAAGGACGCCGCGCCGCAGGAGCTCGGCGGGAGCGGCCCGCCCGTGCGCCAGGCGCCCCCGACCGACGACCGACGGCCCGAAGGAGGGGACCGGGCGCGGCGCGGCGCGCCCGCCGGGACCGGCCTGCACGCCGAACGGGTGAGCCGCCTGATCGGCGGAGGGCTCGTCCTGGACGGTGTCACCCTGGCTCCGCGCCCCGGCGAGACCGTCGGCCTGCTCGGCCCCAACGGTTCGGGCAAGTCCACGCTGCTGCGGCTGCTCTCCGGTGTCCTGTCACCCTCCGCGGGCGTGGTCGCCCTCGACGGGACGCCGCTCGACCGGACCGCGCGCCGGGCGGTGGCGCGGCGCGTGGCCGCCGTCGAACAGAACGCGCACACCCAGACCGAGCTGACCGTCCGCGACGTGGTGGCCCTGGGGCGCGTCCCCCACCGCCGCGCCTGGACGCCCATGTCCGCGGCCGACGCGGACGCCGTCGCGGCGGCTCTGGGGCGCACCGGCCTGACCGGTACCGCCGACCGGTCCTGGCACACGCTCTCCGGCGGTGAGCGCCAGCGCGCCCAGATCGCCCGAGCCCTGGCCCAGGAACCGAGCGAGCTGTTGCTGGACGAGCCGACCAACCACCTCGACATCCAGTACCAGCTCGACCTCATGGAACTGGTCGCGGGCCTGCCGGTCACCACCGTCATCGCCCTGCACGACCTCAACCTGGCCGCGATGTACTGCGACCGGCTGCTGGTGCTGTGCGGCGGGCGCGTCGTCGCCGAGGGCACGCCCCCGCAGGTCCTGACCCCCGCCCTCATCGAGGAGGTCTACGGGGTCCGGGCCGAGGTCGAACCCGGACCCGGACACCCGGTGATCCGCTTCCTGCGCCGCGGCTCCGAGCCGCCGCGCCACAGTGACGCCCCCGCCGCCAAGGCGCGGACGACCCCCGGACCCGAGCGGTCCGACCGACGATGGGGAGCCAACCCCGAAGGAGGAATCCGGCCATGACGGTACGGATCGCACTGCTGTCCACCTCCGACACCGATCTGCTCTCCGCGCGGGCCAGCGACCGCGCGTACGCGTGGGCCAACCCCTCCCGCGCCTCCGACGCCGAACTCACCGGCGTCGTCGAGGGCGCCGACCTGGTGGTGGTGCGGCTGCTCGGCTCCCCGCACGACCTGTGGCCGGGCCTGGCCGCCGTCCGGGAACGGGGCACGCCGCTGGTCGTCCTGGGCGGCGAGCAGCAGCCCAGCGCCGAACTCATGGAGCACTCCACCGTCCCGATCGGCCTGGCGGCCGACGCCCACCGCTACCTGGCCGAGGGCGGCCCGGCCAACCTCGCGCGCCTGCACGCCTTCCTGTCCGACACCGTGCTGCTGACCGGCGAGGGGTTCGAGGCCCCCGCGCCCGTCCCGCTGTGGGGTCTGGCCGAGCGAGACCGTCCGCGCGGCTCCGCGCCCGCGTCGTCCGCCGCCGCCTCCGGCGACCGGTCCCCGACGGCGGGGCCCTCCTCCGACGGGAACCTGCCGAAGGTGGGCATCCTCTACTACCGGGCGCACGAGGCGGGCGGCAACACCGCCTTCGCGCACGCCCTGGCCGACGCCGTCGACGCCACCGGGCAGGCCGTGGGCGTGCCCGTGTTCGCCGGATCGCTGCGCTCGGCGCCCGACGAGCTGTACGAGGCGCTCGGCGGCTTCGACGCCCTGGTGGTCACCGTCCTGGCGGCCGGCGGCAGCGTGCCCGCGTCCGCGAGCGCGGGCGGCGACGACGAGGCGTGGGACGTGGAGCGGATGGCGGCCCTGGACGTTCCCGTCCTCCAGGGGCTGTGCCTGACGAGCCCGCGCGCCGACTGGGAGGCCTCCGACGACGGCGTCACCCCGCTGGACTCGGCGAGCCAGATCGCCATCCCCGAGTTCGACGGCCGCATCATCACCGTCCCCTTCTCCTTCAAGGAGATCGACCGCGACGGCCTGCCCCGCTACGTCGCCGACCCCGAGCGCTGCGCCCGCCTGGCCGGGATCGCGGTCGCCCACGCCCGACTGCGGCACGTGCCCACCGCCGACAAGCGCGTGGCGGTGGTCCTGTCCGCCTACCCCACCAAGCATTCCCGCATCGGCAACGCCGTCGGGCTCGACACGCCCCGTTCGCTGGTGCGCCTGCTGCGCCGGATGCGCGCCGAGGGCTACGACCTGGGAGAGCCCGGCGCCCTGCCCGGCCTGGACCTGCCCGACGAGACCGAGGCCGGGGACGCGCTGATCCACGCCCTGATCGCGGCGGGCGGCCAGGACGAGGACTGGCTGACCTCCGTGCAGCTGACCGACGCCCAGGTGCGCATCACCCCGGAGGAGTACGCCGCCTGGACCGAGGGCCTGCCCGCCCCGCTGCGGGAGGCGATGGCCGAGGCCTGGGGCGCCGCGCCCGGCAACCTCTACGTCAACGACGCGGGCGAACTGGTCCTGGCCGCGATGCGCGCGGGCAACGTCGTCGTCCTGGTCCAGCCCCCGCGCGGCTTCGGTGAGAACCCGATCGCCATCTACCACGACCCCGACCTGCCTCCCAGCCACCACTACCTGGCCGCCTACCGGTGGCTGGAGCACGGCTTCGGCGCCCACGCCGTCGTCCACCTGGGCAAGCACGGCTCGCTGGAGTGGCTGCCCGGCAAGAACGCCGCGCTCTCGGCCGCCTGCGCCACCGACGCGGCGCTCGGCGACCTGCCGCTCGTCTACCCGTTCCTGGTCAACGACCCGGGCGAGGGCGCCCAGGCCAAACGCCGCGCCCACGCCACGGTCGTGGACCACCTCATCCCGCCGATGGCCCGCGCCGAGTCCTACGGGGACATCGCCCGCCTGGAGCAGCTGCTCGACGAGCACGCCAACATCGCGGCCATGGACCCGGCCAAGCTGCCCGCGGTGCGCGGCGAGATCTGGTCGTTGATGCGCGCGGCCGAGATGCACCGCGACCTCGGACTGGAGGAGCGGCCCGACGACGAGGAGTTCGACGACTTCCTGCTCCACGTGGACGGCTGGCTGTGCGAGATCAAGGACGCGCAGATCCGCGACGGCCTGCACGTGCTCGGCGAGGCGCCCGAGGGCGAGGCCCGGGTGAACCTGGTCCTCGCGGTTCTGCGCGCCGCCCAGGTGTGGGGAGGGGTGGGCGCCGCGGTGCCCGGTCTGCGTTCGGCGCTGGGCCTGAAGGAGGACGCGCCCGCCGCCGAGGTCGACCAGGTCGAAGCCCTGGCCCGCGGACTCGTCGAGCGGATGGAGGCCGCCGACTGGGACCCGGCCGCCGCCTCCGGCCTGCACGACGACCCCGGGGTGCGCTCCGTCCTGGAGTTCGCCGCCGCGCAGGTGGCGCCGCGCCTGGCCCGCACCACCGACGAACTCGACCACGTCGTCCACGCCCTGGCGGGCGGTTTCGTCCCGGCGGGCCCCTCCGGCTCCCCGCTGCGCGGCCTGGTCAACGTGCTGCCGACCGGCCGCAACTTCTACACCGTCGACCCCCGCGCCGTCCCCTCCCGGCTGGCCTGGCAGACCGGGCAGGCGATGGCCGAGTCCCTGCTGCGCCGCCACCTGGAGGACACCGGGACCTACCCCGAGTCGGTGGGCCTGTCGGTGTGGGGCACGTCGGCGATGCGCACCTCCGGCGACGACGTGGCCGAGGTGCTGGCGCTGCTGGGCGTGCGCCCGGAGTGGGACGAGGCCTCGCGGCGGGTCTCGCGGCTGGACGTGGTGCCGCTGGAGGAGCTGGGCCGCCCGCGCGTGGACGTCACGGTGCGCATCTCCGGCTTCTTCCGCGACGCCTTCCCGCACGTGGTCGCCATGCTGGACGACGCCGTGAACCTGGTGGCCGACCTGGACGAGCCCGAGGAGAGCAACTTCGTGCGCGCCCACACCCGCGCCGACCTGGCCGAGCACGGCGACCGGCGCCGCGCCACCACCCGGATCTTCGGCTCCGCGCCCGGCTCCTACGGCGCGGGCATCCTCCAGGTGGTGGAGTCGGGCACCTGGCGCGACGACCGCGACCTGGCGGAGGTCTACACGGCCTGGGGGGGTTTCGCCTACGGGCGGGGCCTGGACGGCGTGGCGGCGGCCGACGACATGCGCGCCAACTACCGCCGGATCAAGGTCGCGGCCAAGAACGTGGACAGCGCCGAGCACGACATCGCCGACTCCGACGACTACTTCCAGTACCACGGCGGCATGATCGCCACCGTCCGCGCCCTCACCGGCGCCGACCCCAAGGCCTACGTCGGCGACTCCACCTCGCCCGACGCGGTGCGCACCCGCACCCTGGCCGAGGAGACCGCCCGCGTGTTCCGGGCCCGGGTGGTCAACCCGCGCTGGATCTCGGCCATGCGCCGCCACGGCTACAAGGGCGCCTTCGAGCTGGCCGCCACGGTCGACTACCTCTTCGGCTTCGACGCCACGGCCGGTGTGGTGCACGACTGGATGTACGACAGGCTCGCCGCCGAGTACGTGCTCGACGCCGACACCCAGGAGTTCCTGCGCCGCTCCAACCCGTGGGCGCTGCACGGTATCGTCGAGCGGCTGCACGAGGCCGCACGGCGCGGTCTGTGGGCCGAGCCGGACCCGGCGACGCTGGAGGCCCTCCAGGAGGTCTACCTGGAGGTCGAGGGAGACCTGGAGGACCGGTCCGAGTGAGGGTGCGCATCCTGGGCATCGGCATGGGGGCGCGGCACGTCACCCCGGAGGTCGCCGACGCGCTGCGCGGCTGCGACTACGCGGTGGCCGCCCGCAAACGCGGGGACGACGGGCTGCTGGCCCTGCGCCGGGCCGTGTGCGAGGCGCACGGCGTGCCGCTGGTCGCGGTGTCCGACCCCGAACGCGACCGCGACGACCCGGCGGACTACGCGGCCGCGGTGGCCGCCTGGCACGAGGCGCGGGTCGCCGCCTACGAGCGGGTGCTGGGCGAACGCGGCGGCACCGCGGCGTTCCTGGTCTGGGGCGACCCGGGGCTGTACGACTCCACGCTGCGGATCGTGGAACGGATCGCCGAGCGGGGGGCCGTCGCGGTGGAGTACGACGTGCTCCCCGGCGTCAGCGCCCCCCAGCTCCTGGCCGCGCGGCACCGGATCGTGCTGCACGAGGTGGGCCGTCCGGTGCACGTGACCCCCGCGCGCCGCTTGGGCGAGGCGGTGGCGGCGGGGCAGGACAACATCGTGGTCATGCTCGGGGGCGAGGCCGTGCTCGGGGGCGAGCTGGCGTTCGGGGAGTTGAGGGACTGGACGGTCTGGTGGGGCGCCAACCTGGGCACCGACACCGAGGAGCTGGTCGCCGGGCGGGTCGGCGCGGCGCAGCTCGACATCGCCGCGCGCCGCAGGCGGGCCAGGGCGCGGGCGGGCTGGGTGATGGACGTCGCGCTGCTGAGGAGGCCGAAGTGAACGGAACCGGGCCGGGGGCTCCGGTCGGGGGTGGTGGCCCGTCCCCGCGCGGAGCGGCCCCGTCGGACGAGGGCGGGCGACGAGGAGGGGAGGGCCGCGTGCGGAGCGCGTCCGTCGAGGGTGGCGGCGGGCCGCAGGCCCCGGTGGGCCCCGGAGGAGGGCTCCTGGTCGCCGGGACCACCTCCGACGCGGGCAAGAGCGTGGTCACCACCGCCCTGTGCCGGGCCTTCGCGCGCCGCGGCGCGCGGGTCGCCCCCTACAAGGCGCAGAACATGTCCAACAACTCCATGGTCTGCCACGGCCCCGACGGCCGCCCGGCGGAGATCGGCCGCGCCCAGTGGGTGCAGGCCCTGGCGGCCCGCGCCGTGCCCGAGCCCGCCATGAACCCCGTGCTCCTCAAACCGGGCACCGACCGGCGCAGCCACGCCGTCCTGCTCGGCCACCCCGCCGGGGACGTCTCCTCGGCCGACTGGGAGACGGGCCGCCGCCACCTGGCCGAGGCCGCGCACGCCGCCTACGACGACCTCGCGTCCCGCCACGACGTCGTCGTCGCCGAGGGCGCGGGCAGCCCAGCCGAGATCAACCTGCGGGCGGGCGACTACGTCAACATGGGCCTGGCCCGGCACGCGGGCCTGCCCGTGGTGGTGGTCGGCGACATCGACCGGGGCGGCGTCTTCGCCGCGATGTACGGCACGGTGGGTCTGCTGGAGCCCGCCGACCAGGAGCTGGTCGCGGGCTTCGTGGTCAACAAGTTCCGCGGGGACCCCGGACTGCTGCGGCCCGGTCTGGAGGACCTCCAGCGGCTCACCGGCCGCCGGGTCTACGGCACCCTGCCGTGGGACCCGGGGCTGTGGCTGGACTCCGAGGACGCCCTGGACCTGGAGGGCCGCCGCACGCGCGGGGGAGCGGGGCTGAGGGTGGCCGTGGTGCGCCTGCCCCGGATCAGCAACTTCACCGACGTGGACGCCCTCGGGCTGGAACCGGGCCTGGACGTCGTCTTCGCCTCCGGCCCGCGCGACGTGGCCGACGCCGACCTGGTCGTCCTGCCCGGCACGCGCTCCACCCTGGCCGACCTGGCCTGGCTGCGCTCGCGCGGGCTCGATCGGGCGATCGTCGAGCACGCCCGGCGCGGTCGGCCGCTGCTGGGGATCTGCGGCGGGTTCCAGATGCTCGGCCGCACCGTCACCGACGCCGACGGGGTCGAGGCCGAACCCGGGGCGCGCGCGGACGGCCTCGGGCTGCTGGACGCCCGGACCGACTTCACCGCGGACAAGACCCTGCGCCTGCCCTCGGGGGAGGCGCTCGGGGCGCCCGCGCACGGCTACGAGATCCACCACGGTCGGGTCACGGTCGGCGGCGGCGCGGAGGGGTTCCCGGGCGGCGCCCGCGCGGGCAACGTCTTCGGCACCATGTGGCACGGCAGCCTGGAGGGCGACGCCTTCCGCGCCGCCTTCCTGGCCGAGGCGCTGGGCTGCGCGCCCTCCGGGGTGCGCTTCGCCGCCGCCCGGGAGCGGCGCCTGGACCTGCTCGCCGACCTGGCGGAGGAGCACCTGGACGTGGACGCCCTGCTGGCCCTGGCCCGTGAGGGCGCCCCGGCGGGTCTGCCCGTGCTGGCCCCGGGAGCCCCGCCCGCCGCACGTCCGCGGCGCGGGCCCGGAGCGGAGGTGTCCCGGTGAGGCTGCTGCTTCTGGGGGGAACGTCCGAGGCCCGTGAGCTGGCCGCCCTCCTGGTCGACGCGGGCGTGGACGTGACCACGTCGCTGGCCGGGCGGGTGGCCCGGCCCCGCCTGCCGGTGGGCCGGGTCCGGATCGGCGGCTTCGGGGGAGTGCCGGGCCTGCGCGCGGCGCTGGCCTCCTACGACGCGGTGGTGGACGCCACCCACCCCTTCGCCCTGGGCATGACCGCCAACGCGGCGGCCGCCTGCACGGACCTTCCCCTGCTGCGGCTGGAGCGGCCGGGCTGGGACCCCGACCCGGCCTGGCGGTACGCCGCCACCCACGAGGAGGCGGCGGAGCGGGCCGCGGAGCTCGGGGAGCGGCCCTTCCTCACGGTGGGCCGCCAGGAACTCGCCCGCTTCGTGCCGAGGCTGGAGGGGCGGGCGGTCCTGGCCCGGGTGGTGGACGTCCCCGAACTCGCGCTGCCCGGCACGTGGTCCCTGCTGACCAGCCGGGGGCCGTACACCCTCGACGGCGAACTGGACCTGATGGGCGGGCACCGCGCGGACGTGCTGGTCACCAAGGACTCCGGCGGCGCCTACACCCGGCCCAAGATGGAGGCGGCCGGGCTGCTGGGCGTTCCGGTCGTGGTGGTGCGGCGCCCGCCGGGTCCGACCGGCGTGCCCACCGTCCACGACGTGGCCGCGGCGTTCGCCTGGGTGACCGCCCTGGGGTGAGAGAAGAACGTGGGACGGTCGCGGCCGTCGCTACCGGTGCGCGCGGGCCGCGTCAGCGGGCGAACCGGCTCTTCAGCTCGTCGGTGTCCAGGATGATCCCGGTGCCGGGGATTTCGACCCTGTCGCCGTAGACGTGCCTTGACCGGTCCTGGTACTCACCGTGTTCGGGACGGGAGTGCACCACCACGGCGTTCACGTCACGGTCGACCAACAGGTAGGCGGGGATTTCGGTGGCGGCGTAGGCAGCGGGCTTCTCGACCCGGTCGCGGGCGTGCGTGTCGGCGTCCCAGGAGGTCACCTCGATGACGGCGAGAACCCCGTCGGGCTCGGCCCATTCGCCTTGGCCGTCGAAGTAGCCGACCGGTGTCAGGATGCCGTCGGGGCGGGCGCGTCCGTTGCGGTAGGTGTCGACCTTCAGGCCTTGGCCCTGTGTGAGGTCCAGGTCGGGCCGGTGTGCCATGAACTGGCGGAACAGCCACGTCAGGATGCTGTTGTGGTCCCCGTCGGTCACGCCTTCGGCCCAGATCTTTCCGTTGACGTATTCGAGTTTGACGTCCTCGCGCTCGGCAGCCAGGGCGATGGGCTCGAACTGTTGGACGGTGACGGATGGGTGGGTGGGCGGTGGGTGGTGGTCCGCAACGGTCATGGTGGGCTCCTCCAGCGCACATTCTAGGCCAACGCTTCGTGCAGGACACGTGTGCTCCCCGAGGGGCTCGACGCGTGGACTCCGGGTGATGACCGGGGTCGGTACCGCCATGAGAACCCGGACACCGTCGAACCCGGGAAAGGTGACGCTCGGGACGCGCGGACGCGCACGGCTCCCGTGTCCGGCTGGTCAGGACGTGCGTTCCGGTTCCGCTGAGGGGGTCTCGGCCCGGGGGCCGCGCAGTGCGGGCATCAGGACGCCGTCCACCAGCGACACGAGGAAGTCCCGGTCGAAGGGCCTGCGCTGGACGAGCGCGCGGTAGGCGGCCATCGACGCGACCACCTGCGAGAGGGTGTCGACGTCGGCCGCGGCCGAGGCCTCCCCGCGCTCGACGGCGCGCCGCATGAGGAAGCGGTGGGCCTCGGCCCAGGGCTGGACGATCGCGGCGCTGACGGCGTCGGCGGACGCCTCGTCCTGGACGAGCATCGAGGCCAGTCCCGCCATGATCCGGAGCCTGCGCTCGCCCTCCCGTGCCGACTGGGGCCGGAACAGGCCGAGCAGGTCCTCCCGGAGGTCGCCGGTGTCGGGCAGGCTCCCGGTGTCGACCTGCTCGCGCTTCATGCGCGCCACCGCGTCGACCACCAGTTCCGTCTTGGAGGGCCAGCGGCGGTAGAGCGTGGCCTTCCCGGCTCCGGCCCGGGCCGCGACGGCGTCCATCGTCAGCCGGGCGAACCCGGCTTCGGCCAGGACATCCAGCGTCGCGTCGAGGATGGCGCCGTCACGGGAGCGGTCCCGCCTGCGGCCGGGGCGCGCGGGACCGCCGCCGGGCGCGGCGGGGGCGCGGGTGTCGCTGTCTCTTGTCATGGCGGTCTCCTCCTCGTCCCACCGCTGGTCGGAACGATACACGTCAGTTCCGGAACAGAGTAGTTCAGGAACGGAATAGTTCCGGAACTGGCGCGTATCGAAATGTCCGAACGGTGTGGCACGATGAGCCGATGCACCACGTGAGTGACGACGAACGGCGCGCCCGCATCGGCGTTCGGCACGCCCTGGCGGCGGGTTTCCACGCGGACTCCCCGGAGGCGGCCACGCGGGCGGTGACCGCGCTGCACGCCACCGAACCGGCCACCGTCTACCTGTCGTGCCGGGCGCGCGTGCCCTCGCTGACCGTGGCCGACCTCGACAGGGCGCTCTACGAGGACCGGCGGCTGGTGAAGCAGCTGGCGATGCGGCGCACGCTCTTCGTGTTCCCGCGCGAACTGCTGCCCGCGGTGTGGCCGAGCGCCTCCGCGCGCGTCGCCGCCGCGGAGCGCGCCCGCATGCGCAAGGACCTGGTCAGGGAGGGGATCGCCGACGACGGCGACGCCTGGCTCGACCGGGCCCGGGCCGAGGTCCTGGCCCTGCTCGCCGACGAACCCGAGGGACTGGTGGCCGCCGACGTGCGCCGGGCGGTGCCGGGGATCGACGTGAGGGTGACGGGGTCGGCGGGTGAGGTGTGGTCGGCGCCGCGGGTGCTCACCCTCCTCGGCGCAGCCGCCGACATCGTGCGCGGCGCCAACACCGGCCGCTTCGCGGTCTCGCAGCCGCGCTGGACCCTGACCGGGCACTGGCTCGACGGCGTTCCCGCCCCGTGGAGCGCCGCCGAGGGCTACCGGGAGCTCGTCCGCCTCTGGCTGCACAGTTTCGGACCGGGGACCGAGGACGACATCGTCTGGTGGCTGGGGTCCACCAAGACGGCGGTGCGCACGGCGCTGGCCGAACTCGGCGCCGTCATGGTCTCCCTCGACGGCGGTGCCACCGGCTGGCTCCTGCCCGACGACCTCGGCCGGACGGCCGACCCGGGCCCGTGGGTCGCCCTGCTGCCGGTGCTCGACCCGACCGTCATGGGCTGGCGCGGCCGGGACTTCTACCTGGGCCCCCACCGCCAGCAGCTCTTCGACAACCGCGGCAACGCGGGCACGACCGCCTGGGCGGACGGCCGCGTGGTCGGGACGTGGGTGCAGGACGGCTCCGGCGCGGTGCGGGTGCACCTGCTCGAACCGGTGTCGACGGCGACGCGGCGGGCCCTGGGGGAGGAGGCGGCGCGCCTGACCGAGTGGCTCGACGGCGTCCGCATCGGCACCGGCTACGTGTCGCCCGCGATGAGGGCCGCCCGGGCCGCGTGGGAGTGAGGGCGGCCTGACCCAGCGGTGACGGGGCGGCCCTCCCGGCTGCCGAGAGAGCGGCCGTCGCGTCTGTTCACCCGGAGCCGGTCCCCGACCGCACACGCCGGAACCGGGCGGCGGGCTTCCGGCCCGCGGTCGCACACGGCCTGACCGGAAAGGCGGCGAAGGCGGGTCCGGCGCGGGCCGTCAGGAGGGACGGCCCGTCGGGGAGCGGAACGGGGGCTAGGAGCGCACGGCGTCCGCGAAGCGGGCGGCGAGCCGGGGGTGCCCGGCCCAGTGGACGTGCAGGTAGGAGGCGTGCAGCGTCGGTGAGGCGAAACCCTCCGGCGCTCCCTCGATCTCCCACGCCGGGAGGTCGCCGCAGGCACCGGGGGTCAGGGCGGTGCGGTGGAACTCGTGCCCGGTGACCCGCTCTCCGGCCCGGGTCACCAGGGTGTCCCCCGGTGAGACCGCCTCGGGGTAGCGCAGGGTGAGCCGCCCCGTCATCCGGGCGCGCGCGGGGACGGCCCCGGCCATGGGCTCGCCGTCCAGAGACTCGGCCAGGTAGAGCAGACCCGCGCACTCGGCGACGGTCGGCACCCCGTCCCGCACCGCCTCGCGCAGCTGGGTCAGCAGGCCGCGGTTGGCGGCGAGCTCACCGGCGTAGACCTCGGGGAAGCCGCCGCCGAGGTAGACGCCCCGGGTGCCCGGGGGCAGCGCGGTGTCGCCCAGCGGATCGAACGCGACGACCTCGCACCCGGCGGCGGTGAGCAGTTCCTCGGTCTCGGCGTAGCGGAAGGTGAAGGCCCGGCCGCCCGCCACCGCGACCACCGGCCGCCGGGACGCGGGGGGTTTGTGGGGTCCGTGGTCGGTGTGGGCTGTGTGGCGCTCACCGGGATCTCCGGGGGCACGAACCGTGTGGGGCTCGCGGTCCGTGTGGGCTGCCTGGGGATCCTGGGACTCCTTCCGCGTTCGCGCCGGGTCTTCGAGCGGGGCGCCGGGACCCGAGTTTTCCCATGCCCGTGTCCGACCTCCGAGCGGAGTACCGGGAACCGATCTCTCCCGCGCCCGTGCCGGGCCCTCGGGCGGGGACCCCGGAACGGGTGTTCCCAGTGCCCGTGCCGGATCCCAGGGGCCGGCGTCCAGCGCGGGCGCTGAGCGGGCCACCGCGAGCAGCGCGTCCAGGTCCACCTGGCGCGCGACGTGCTCCCCGAGCCGTTCGACCACGCGCGCCGACTCCGCCCGCTCCGACGCCGGAACCAGTCCCAGGTGCCGGGACGGGCTGGCGAGCCGCTCGTCGCGGTGGACCACGCCGAGGACGGGCAGGTGCGTGGCCCGGGTGATCTCGGCGACGTTGCGCACCGAACCCGCCTGGTTGAGGATCACCCCGACCACCTCGACCGCCGGGTCGTAGGCGGCCATCCCCGCCACCAGCGCGCCCACCGAACGCGACATCCGCGACACGTCCACCACCAGCACCACCGGTGTACGCGTCAGGGCCGCGACGTGCGCGGACGAGGCGAACCCGTCCGTGCCCAGCCGCCCGTCGTGCAGGCCCATCACACCCTCGATGACGGCGACGTCCGCGCCGTGCGCCCCGTGCAGCAGCAGCGGTGCCACCCGCTCCACGCCGACCAGGTGCGGGTCGAGGTTGCGGCCCGGACGCCCGGTGGCCAGGGCGTGGTAGCCGGGATCGATGTAGTCGGGGCCCACCTTGTGGCCGCTCACCGCGTACCCGGCGTCGCGCAGCGCCGCCATCAGCCCGGTCGCGACCGTGGTCTTGCCCTGCCCGGTCATGGGCGCGGCGATCATCAGCCGGGGCAGCGCCGTCGGCCGTGCACGCGGTGTCGGCCGGAGCAGCCCCGTCGGCCGGAGCAGCCCCGTCGGCCGGGCCGACGGCGTCGGCCCGGCGGGCTTCGGGAACCCCGTCGTCCAGCCCCCGCGCTTCCCGGCGGGTGCCGGGACCCCCGCTTCTCCGGTTCCCGCGTACTCCTCGGCGGCCTTCGCGTGCCCTGCCGTCCGGCTTCGCGAACCCTCCGAGGTGCCCCGGGAGGTCACCACTCGATGCCCCGCTGCCCCTTGCGCCCGGCGTCCATGGGGTGCTTGACCTTGGTCATCTCGGTGACCAGGTCGGCGGCCTCCAGCAGCCGCGGGTCGGCGCGGCGGCCGGTGATCACCACGTGCTGGCGGCCGGGGCGGTCCCGCAGGGCGGCCAGGACGTCCTCGACGTCGACCCAGCCCCAGTTGAGCGGGTAGGTGAACTCGTCCAGGATGAGCAGGTCGTGCGTCTGGTCGTGGAGCCTTCGCCTGATCTCCGCCCAGCCCTCGGCGGCGTCCGCCGCGTGGTCCTCGGCGTCGCCCTTGCGACGGCTCCACGACCAGCCCGAACCCATCTTGTGCCACTCGACCGGACCGCCCTCGCCGGTCTGCTCGTGCAGCTCACCCAGGCGTTCCAGCACGGTCTGCTCGCCGATGCGCCACTTCGCCGACTTGACGAACTGGAACACCCCGATCCGCCAGCCCTGGTTCCAGCCGCGCAGCGCGAGGCCGAACGCGGCGGTCGACTTGCCCTTGCCGTCACCGGTGTGCACGGCGAACACGGGCTGGTTGCGGCGCTGGCGCGTGGTGAGCCCGTCGTCGGGGACGACGAGCGGCTGTCCCTTGGGCATCAGGCGGCCCTCTCTCGTACGGCGGTGCCCAGCGCGTCGGCGCTGACCTCGCTGACGGGCATGTGGTCGGCGCCCAGGCGGGCGGCCAGGGAGGCGGCCAGGCCCAGGCGCAGCGGCCCGGACTCCCCGTCCACCACGACGGTGGTCACGCCCAGTCCGGCGACGTGGTCGGCGGCGGCCATCGCGCGGCCCACCGCCCCCTTGCCGCCGGTGGCCCGGCCGTCGGTGACCACGACCAGGAGCGGGCGCAGCCTCGGGTCCCGCAGCCGCTCGCGGCGCAGGACGCGGGCCGCCTCCTCCAGGCCCTCGGCCAGCGGGGTGCGCCCCCCGGCGGGCAGGTCGTCGAGACGGGCCGCGGCCACGTCCACCGAACGGGTCGGCGGCAGCGTGAGTTCGGCCCCGCGCCCCCGGAAGGTGACCAGGCCGACCTTGTCGCGGCGCCGGTAGGCGTCCAGGAGCAGGGACAGGATCGCGGTCTTGACCTCGGTCATACGCCTGCGCGCCGCCATGGAGCCGGAGGCGTCCACGCAGAACAGCACCAGGTTGGTCTCCTGACCCTCGCGGACCGCGACGCGCAGGTCGCGGGGGCGCAGCCGCAGTCGGCCGCCGTTCTGGGGCCGCAGCGCGGCGGCCCGCACGGTCTCCACCAGGTGGACCGCGCTGCCCGCGCCCCGGCCGGGCTCGGCGGCGCCGATCCGGCGGCCCCGCGTGCCGACGGCCCGGCTGCGCCTGCCGTCGGCGCCCTCGCCGGAGCCCCGCACGGTGAGCAGCCGGGTCCGGTAGGGGGCGGCGGCCCCGGCGGTGGTCGGGGAGGCGCCGGAGGGGCGGGGTTCGGGGGAGTCGCCCTCGGCGTCCTCGGGCGCGTGCTCGGCGGAGGCGGGGGAGCGCTCCGGGTCGGGCTGTTCGCCGTCGGAGGTCTCGGCCTCCCCGGCGTTGTCCGGGGGACTGGCGTTGTCGGAGGGGTCCTGTGGGTCCTGTGTGTCCGACGGGGTTTCGGAACCGTCGTCGTCGGTCCCCCGCGGGCCCGGCGGCTCCGGGGGGTCGGGCGGCGGTTCCTCGTCGCCCAGGATCCGGTCCAGGAGTTCCTCGTCGAGTCCGGGCGCGTCGAAGGGGTTGCGTCGGCGCCTGTGCGGCAGGGCGAGCGTGGCGGCGCGGCGGATGTCGGCCCGGGTGACCGAGGTCCGGCCCGACCAGGCCGCGTGCGCCATCGCCGTGCGCGCGGTCACGATGTCGGCGCGCAGGCCGTCCACGTCGTAGGCGGCGCACACCTCGGCGATCTTCAGCAGCGCGGCCTCGGACAGGCGCACCCGGCCCAGTGCCTCCCGGGCCGCCGCGATGCGTTCGGCCAGCGCCTTCTCGGCCTCGTGGTAGCGCCCGGCGAAGGCGGCGGGGTCGGCGTCGTGGGACATGCGCCTGCGCACCACCTCGGCGCGGACCGCGGGCTCGGACGGCGCGGCGACCTCGACGGTGAGTCCGAACCGGTCCAGGAGCTGCGGGCGCAGCTCGCCCTCCTCGGGGTTCATGGTGCCGATGAGCAGGAACCGGGCCGCGTGCTCCACGGAGAACCCGTCGCGCTCCACGGTGACCCGGCCGGTCGCGGCGGCGTCCAGGAGCAGGTCGACCAGGTGGTCGTGCAGGAGGTTGACCTCGTCGACGTAGAGGATGCCGCGGTGGGCCCGGGCCAGCAGGCCGGGTTCGTAGGCGACCCTGCCGTGGGTGAGGGCCTGTTCCAGGTGCAGGGAGCCCAGGACGCGGTCCTCGGTGGCGCCGACGGGCAGTTCGACCAGGCGCACCGGGCGGCTCTCCACGGCCGTGCCGGACCCGAAGGGCCCGTCGGGGGAGTGCTGCGCCGGGTCGGCGGGGTCCACGGAGAACCGGTCGCCCTGGTAGACGTCGACGGGCGGCAGGAGGGAGGCCAGGGCCCGGACCGCGGTGGACTTGGCGGTGCCCTTCTCGCCGCGCACCAGGACGCCGCCGATCTCCGGCGAGACGCTGGTGAGGACGAGGGACAGGCCCAGGTCGTCGAGTTCATCGGCGTCGCAGCCGACGATCGCGGAAAAGGGGTAGTGCGGTGACCGCAATGGCATGTAGAGGCTCCCGCTCATGTCGCCATCGGTAAGGGACGGGCGCGAGGCCGGTCTTCGGACTTGCCGGGTCCTTCCTGGACGGAAGGCTCGGTTCACCGCAGCGGGCCTGTGCCGGAGTCTCACCGGGCTTCCCAGATTCTCCCCGTCGGCCGTCCCCACCGTTTCCGATGGCTGGGCCGTTGGGGCACCTCATGCCTGCCGCCACGATAGCGTCCGAGGAATGAAGGACGACAGCCGCCCTCCCGTCACCCACCACCGCCCGGATGCCGCTGCGCGGGGGAGTGGTGCACCCTCAACGGACGCCTGCGGCGCGGAGCCTCCTTCCGTCACCCACCACCGCCCGGATGCCGCTGCGCGGGGGAGTGGTGCGCCCTCGACGGACGCCTGCGGCGCGGAGCCTCCTTCCGTCACCCACCACCGCCCGGATGCCGCTGCGCGGGGGGGCGGGGCCTCCCCACCCGCCGGGCACCGGATCACCGTCGTCGGTATCGGCGCGGACGGCTGGTCCGGCCTGCCCGAGCGGCTGCGCGCGCTCGTCCTGGCCGCCGACACGGTGCTGGGCGGGCGCAGGCACCTGGCGATGCTCCCCGACCGGCCCCGGCAGCGCCGCCGGGTCTGGCCCTCACCCCTGCGCGAGGGACTGCCGCCACTGCTGGCCTCCCTCGACAGCGCTGCCACCGACGGCGCTTCCAGCGACAGCGCCTCCCCTGACGGCCCCTCCACCGTGGCGCTGGCCTCCGGCGACCCCCTGGTGTCCGGCATCGCCACCACCCTGATCGACCTGCTGGGCGCGGACGCCGTGCGGGTGGAACCCGCCGTCTCCTCGGTCGCCCTGGCCCGCGCCCGCATGGGCTGGCCCGCCGAACGCTGCACTGTGGTGGGCCTGGTCGGCCGCGACCCCCGCCTGCTGCTGCGCCAGCTCGCCCCCGGCCACCGCGTCCTGGTGCTCTCCTCCGACGGCTCCACCCCCGCCGCGGTCGCCGCCCTGCTGGTCGGCGCGGGCTACGGCGCCAGCCGGATGAGCGTGCTGGGCGACCTGGGCGCGGACTCCGAGTCGCGCCTGGAGACCACCGCCGACCACTGGCTCGCGTCACCTCCCGGCACGGTGCCCCCGCTGCACGTGCTGGCCCTGGAACTCCTGGGCCCGCCCGGCCACGGCCTGGTCGCGGGGCTGCCCGACGACGCCTTCGAACACGACGGGCAGCTCACCAAACGCGACCTGCGCGCCTCGGCGCTGGCCCGCCTGGCCCCCTCACCGGGCCAGCACCTGTGGGACGTGGGGGCTGGCGCGGGGTCGGTCGGCATCGAGTGGATGCGCGCCCACCCCTCATGCACCGCCACGGCGGTGGAGGCCCACCCCGAACGGGCCGCGCGGATCGGCCGCAACGCGGGCCGCCTCGGTGTTCCCGGCCTGGACGTGGTCACCGGCCGCGCGCCGGACGCGCTGGCCGGGCTGCCCGCGCCCGACGCGGTGTTCGTCGGCGGCGGCGCGACCCGGCCGGGCGTGCTCGACGCCTGCCTGGGGGCCCTGCGACCGGGAGGGCGGATCGTGGTGCACGGGGTGACGCTGGAGACCGAGCACCTGCTCGCCGACGCCCACCGGCGCCACGGGGGCGAGCTGACCCGGATCGCCGTCGAGACCACCGCGCCCATCGGCGGGTTCACCGGCTGGACGCCCGCCCGCACGGTCACCCAGTGGTTCCTGGACGTGTCTGCCAGGCAACGACCGGAGTGACCCTGGGGAGGCCAGCCGCTCACGGTTGGGGCGGTTGTGGCGCGTCGTAGGGACGGAGCGACCCGCTTTTCGGTACCCCGTGAGACTTCGGCTCCTCGGATTTCCGCTTCGGGCATGCCTTCCGTCCTTCCTCGGCGTTACTCTGGCCAGAGGCCGTGTCCGCGTCGTCGCTCACCATCACGGACATCACCCAGGGGGCTTCATGACCGTCGTAGAACACCACCCGCCACCCGAAACACCAGCGCTTCCGATGAGCCCTGAGCTGTTCGAGCACCTCGCCGGACAGGCGTTCGAGGCCGACCGTGTTCGTATGGAGATGTTCAACGGGAAGGTCTGGGTCCACAAGGTGACCGACGGAGCGCACGCGGGGATCCTCACGTGGCTGATGCGTGAGTTCATCGCTCACCGCCCTGACCTGGACCTCATCACCAGCGGACTGGGAATCAAGGTCGACACCTACCGCAACGGGCGCGCCCGTCCCGACGGCATCCTCGCTCCGGTCGGTCACTTCGACCAGGCGGGGGAATGGGCCGATCCGGAGGGCGTCCTGGCCGTCGTCGAGGTCACCTCCTGGGACGCCGACACCCATGCCCGCGACCGTGTCGAGAAACCCGCCGCCTATGCGGCGACCGGTATCGGCGTCTACCTGCTGGTGGACCGGGACGCCGATGCCGTCGTGGTCCACAGCCGACCCGTCCGCGGCCAGTACCTGGACCGAAGCACCCATCCTTACGGTGAGGCCGTCCAGATCCCCGGCGTCGACGTCACGCTGGACACCGAAGCACTCAAGCGGTTCGTCCGCTGACACTGACGACCCGGGGGCGGGCCGGTCCGACGCCCACCGGCGCCGCGGGGGCGAGCTGACCCGGATCGCCGTCGAGACCACCGCGCCCATCGGCGGGTTCACCGGCTGGACGCCCGCCCGCACGGTCACCCAGTGGTGCCTGGCGGTGCTGCCCTGACCCTCCGCTGCGCCGCTTCGCGCCCGGGCGCCGGAGGCACGGGAGCCCTCGGCCCCCGCGCACGCCCCTCCCTCCACACGAACCCGCCCGTGGAGCCTCCCGAACCCCTTCGGAGCCCTCCCTACCCGCTGGCCCGCGGCCGGGCCGGGTCGTAGAGGTAGGACTCACCGCCCGCCCCGGGATCGAGCGCCCACCCCACCAGGATCACCGCCGCCTGCCGGAACCCGGCCTCCTCCACCGCGTCGGCCACGGTGGAGACCGTGCCGCGCAGCACCGCCTCGCCCGGCTGGCTGGCCCGGTACACCACGACCACCGGGCAGTCGCCGCCGTACTCGGGTTCGATCTCGGCCATCAGCTCGCGCACCCGCCGGATCGCCAGGTGCAGCACCAGCGTGGCCCGGGTCGCGGCGAACGCGGCCAGCGACTCGGTCCCGGGCATGGCGGTCGAGCGGGCCCGCGTCCGGGTCAGCACCACCGACTGGGCCACCAGCGGCACGGTCAGCTCCCGCCCGGCCAGCGCCGAGGCGGCCGCGTACGCGGGCACCCCGGGCGTGACGTCCCACGGAACGCCGTGCGCGTCGAGCCTGCGGGTCTGCTCGGCCAGCGCCGAGTACAGCGACGGGTCGCCGGAGGTGAGCCGTACGACGTCGCGGCCCGCCGCGTGCGCGGAGACCAGGTGGTCGGTGATGCGGTCCAGGTCCAGGCCCTGGGTGTCCACCAGTTCGGCGCCTGGCGCGCAGTGCGTCAGGACCTGCGGGTCCAGATAGGTGCCGGGGTAGAGGACCACGTCGGCCCCGGCGAGCATGCGCGTGGCGCGCACGGTCAGCAGGTCGGCGGCGCCGGGTCCCGCGCCCACGAAGTGCACGGTCACGGCTTCACCCACCTGGGGGTCCACACGCGGCCCGCCCCGGTGAACCGGGTTCCCGAGGCGCCGACGATGAGCAGGCAGCGCATGTCGACGGCGGCGGGGTCGAGTTCGCCCAGGGTGGTCACCGTCAGGGACTCGCCTTCGCGGCCCACGTCGCGGCCGACGACGACCACGGTGTCGGGTTTGCGGTGCTCCAGCAGGATCCGGCGCGCGGTGACGATCTGCTCGGTCCGGGACCGGGAGGCGGGGTTGTAGACGGCCAGCGCCAGGTCGGCCTCGGCGACGGCGCGCAGACGCCGCTCGACCACCTCCCACGGCTTGAGGCGGTCCGACAGGCTCATCACCGCGAAGTCGCCGCCCACGGGGGCGCCCGCGCGGGCCGCGACCGCCTGGACGGCGCTGACCCCCGGCAGCACCCGGACGGGCACGTCCCGGTAGGCGGGCTCCTCGGCCGCCTCGAACACGGCGGTGGCCATGCCGAAGACCCCGGCGTCCCCGCCGGAGACCACGGCCACGCGTTCGCCGCGCCCGGCCAGATCGAGGGCGAACCGGGCGCGCTGGAGTTCGACGGTGTTGCCGGAGGCGTGCCGGGTGAGCCCGGGGCGCTGCGGTACCCGGTTGACGTAGGGGCCGTAGCCCACCACGTGGTCCACCTCGGCCAGCGCCGCGCTCGCCTCGGGGGTGAGCCAGCACTCGGGGCCCGGGCCCAGGCCCACGACCAGCAGTTCGGCCGCCTGTCCGGTGGTCGCGGACTCCGGTTCCGCCGCCGGTCCGGCGGAACCGGGCCCCGCTTGGGTCGTCTGCGCCGTGTGCGTTGTCTGTGCCGCCTGCGTCCGCGCGGCCTCGCCGACCTTGCGGGAGCGCGGCCCGTTGCGGCTGTCCCCGGTCACCAGCACCAGGGAGAAGTAGGGCACCGACGCCGGGTCCACCTCGGCCACCGGCAGCCGCCGCTCCCCGCCCATCGAGGCCCGCTCCACGTACACCGCGTGTTCCAGCCGCCCGGCCGCGGTCAGGGCGCGGCGGACGGCCGGGAAGGTCCGGCCCAGTTTCATGACCACGGCCGCGTCGGTGTCGGCCAGGCGGCGGGCCAGTTCCGGTTCGGGCAGGGTGCCGGGCAGCACGGTGAGCACGTCGGTCTGCCGGGCCAGCGGAGCGGCCGCGGCGGCCGTGGCGGCGGCGAACGCCGGGACCCCCGGCACGATCTCGGTGGGGTAGCGCTCGGACAGCCGGTCGTGCATGTACATGTACGACCCGTAGAACAGCGGATCGCCCTCGGAGAGCAGGACGACGTCGCGCCCGGCGTCCAGGTGGGCGGCCAGGCGGGCGGCGGACTCCTCGTAGAAGTCGGCCAGCGCTCCCGCGTAGCCGCCCGGGTGGTCGGTCGCCCCGGTGGTCACCGGATAGGTCAACCGCTCCTCGACCACCCCGTCCGGAATCAGCGCGTCGGCGATGCGGCGGGCGTTGGACTCCTTGCCCACACCCGCGTGGTAGGCGACGACGTCGGCCGCGGCGATGAGCCTGGCCGCCTTGAGGGTGATCAGCTCGGGGTCGCCCGGGCCGACGCCGACGCCGTGGAAACGGCCGGTCATTCCTCCTCCTTGGCGAGTGCGTTGAGGGCCGAGGAGGTCATCGCCGAACCCCCGCGGCGGCCGCGCGCGGTCACGTAGGGGACGTCGACGCCGTGCCGGTCGCGCAGCTCGGTCAACGCCTGCTTGGACTCGGCGGCGCCGATGAAGCCGACCGGGCAGCCGACGATCGCGGCGGGGCGCGGAGCGCCGTCGATCAGCATCTCCAGAAGGTGGAACAGGGCGGTGGGCGCGTTGCCGACGGCGACCACGGCGCCGTCGAGCAGCGGCTCCCACAGCGACACCGCGGCGGCCGTGCGGGTGGTACCCCACTCCCGGGCCAGGCCGGGCACCCGCTCGTCACCCAGGAGGCAGAGCACCTCGTTGTCGCTGGGCAGGCGGCTCGCGGTCACGCCGGAGGCCACCATGCGCGCGTCGCACAGGATCGGCGCACCGGCCCGGAGGGCGGCGCGCGCCGCGGGGACCAGGTCGGGGTGGACGACGAGGTCGTCGGCGAGGTCGACCTGGCCGGTGCCGTGGATCATCCGCACGGCGAGCCGCTCGGCGTTGGCGGGCAGGTGGTCGAGCCGGGCCTCGCGCCGGATGGTGGCGAAGGAGTCGGCGTAGATGGCGGGCCCGTCGTCGACGTACTCGTAGTGCCGGTTCGGTCTTCTCGGGGAGGTCACCGCGCCTCCCCGGGAACGAGGACGGAGCGCCACGGCGTGACGACGAGTTCGCCGGATCCGGCCTCGACGGCTTCGGCGGCGAGCGCGTCGGCGGCGGTCCGGTCCAGGCCCTCCTCGGGCACGGGGACGTGTCGTCCGATCCCGGGCAGCGGGCCGTGCGGCAGCGGCGGCGCGGGTTCGGGCAGCCCCGGGTCGGGCGGAGCCGGGTCGGTCAGGGGCGAGGGGAGTTCGGCCACGTGCCAGGGGGCGTCGGGGCCGTCCCCGCGCAGCTCCAGGAACCGGTCGGCGAGGCGCACGAGCGCGACCGCGGCCTCCTCCACCGGTGTCAGCGGACCCCAGTGCTCCCCGACCCTGAGCTGGGCGGTGCGGGCGTCGAGGGCGACCGCCCCCAGGTCGCAGGAGCGCTCCAGCAGGTCGCCGCTTCCGTCGTCCAGGGCGAAGAGGAAGCGGCCGGGAAGGGCGGCGCGGCGCGGTTCGGCGCACAGCAGCCCGTCCAGCTCGGCGGCCACGGGCCGCAGGTCCGCCCTTCCGGCCCCGAGCCCCGTGCGGGGGGAGACCATGATGTTGCGGACCAGCTCGTGGGAGGGCGAGGGCAGCAGGCCTGTGCCCTCCAGGGCCCGGAGCACCTCGGGGGACAGCCGCCCCCCGCTTCCGGGCAGGGCGCGCAGTTGCAGGTTGGCCCGCCCGGTGACGTGGATCCGGCCGTCGCCGTACTCCTGGGCCACGGCGGCCAGGGCGCGCAGCGAACGGACGGGGAGCCTGCCGCCGACGAGCCGGAGCCGGACCAGCAGCCCGTCGTCGGCGGGCCAGGGCCGCAGGGCGCCCGGGCAGCGGTCGCGCCGGGCGCGGACGGTGGGGGATGGGGATGGGGATGGGGAGCCCATCGGGGACATGCGCGTCCTTCTGGTCAGGGACCCGTTCGCGGGGTCCTCGGTTGACCTGGCGGCCCGTCACCGCCAGCGCCAGCAGGTCTTCGGACTCGGGATCGACCGGTGCGGAGCGCCTTCCCGGAGCGTGCGCTCCAGTGGCTGTCCCGGGGAACCGCGTCCCCGGGGCGTGCCCGCCCGTCACCCTCACCGCTGCGCGTCAGCCCCGGATTCGCACCGGGTTCCCTGCCCCACGAGGTGGAGTTCGACTGGCTCGACGAGGGTACCGTTCCCCTCCCGGGCCAGGTCCGGGGGCCTTCCCCCGAAGGGCCGCGGACCGGTACCGTCCCGGGGCGCCGTGGTGGGGCCCGGAGCCCGGGAGCGCGGCCCGCTCCCGGAGGCGGCCCCCGGGGCCGCGGGGGCTGAAAGGTGCCCCGCGCGGCTGTCCGCGACCGAAAGCGGCGACGCGCGTTCGCGGGCCCGTCCCCGGTTCTTGTTCGGGCAGAGCAGCGGTGGTGGCGGCGGGTGCGGAGCTTTTCGAGGGCTTTGCGGTGATTTTAGGGTTTCTTGTTTCGGGCAGTGGAACGGGCGAGGGGCGGTTCGCAGCAGTACACCGCTCCCCACGGGAACCACCGAAGGAGGAAGAGCATGAGCGCCAGTGAGAAGGGCCGCAGCCAGGCCGAGATGGTCAAGGGCAAGGCCAAGGAGACCACCGGCAAGGCCACCGGCAACGACCGCATGAAGAACGAGGGTCGCGCCGAGATGGCCAAGGGGCGCCTGCGCCAGGGCAAGGAGGACCTGAAGAAGGGCCGGTAGGTGCCGCCTTCGCGGACGGTCGCGGACGGCCCCCCCGCCAACGGGAGCCTCCCGCCCGACCGGCCGGACGGGGAGGGGCGCGAGCCCCGGTCCCGCCGTGGCCGCCGACCTGACCGCCTTCGCGTCCGAGGGGAGCGGAGCACGTGCCCCGCACGTGCTCCGCTCCCCTTTCGCGTGGCCGCCCCGGGCGGGGCTCACGTCGTGGAGCGCTCCTGCTCCGGTTCGAGGCGGCGGATGCCGAAACCCCGGGTCAGCGGCGCGAGGAAGGCGATCAGGGCGGAGAACAGCAAACCGCTCCAGTTGAACACCGCCCACGGCAGGAACTCGAAGTTGGCCACGCCCAGGGTGGTGGCGAAGAAGACGCCCGACACCGTCCAGGGCATCAGCACCTCGGTGATCGTGACCGAGTCCTCCATGCTGCGCGACAGGTTGACCGGGTGCAGGTTCCTGGCCCGGTAGGCGTCGCCGTAGACGTCCTTGACCAGGAAGAAGGTCACCAGGGCGTTGGAGGTGCCGTTGATGATGGTGAAGCCGGAGAGCAGGGTGGTGAGGATGAGGCTGCCCGTGGACCGCAGCCTGGCGATGAGCCCCTCCAGCAGGACCCGCAGCACGCCCGACTTCTCCAGCGCCGAGGCGAAGAAGAAGGCGCAGAAGACGAAGAACGCCGAGTTGTACATCGAGTACAGCCCGCCCCGGTTCACCAGCTCGGCCAGGACGTCGGAGACCCCGTCCCCCTGCGGCAGCATGTCGGTGGTGAATCCGGAGACGACCGCGGCGAACAGGTCGCCCGCGCTCGCCCCCTGGACCAGCAGCGCGATCAGCAGCGCCGTCATGGACGACGCGAACAGCACGACCAGCGGCGGCTTGCGCATGATCGACCCGGCGAGCACGACCACCGCCGGGATCAGCAGCAGCGGGTTGAGGGTGAACAGCTCGTTCAGCTCGGTGACGACCTCGTCGATACCGCCCAGGCCGGCGGACGAGGTGGTGATGGTGGTGCCCGCGAGCAGGAAGACGACGGCGGCCAGCACCGACGAGGGCACGGCCGTGTAGAGCATGTGCCGGATGTGCTCGTAGAGGTTGGCGCCCGCCGCGAGCGAGCTCATGTTGGTGGTGTCCGACAGCGGCGAGAGCTTGTCCCCGAAGTAGGCGCCGGACACGACCGCGCCCGCCGTGATCGCCAGCGACACGTCCATCGTCTGGGCCACCCCGATCAGGGCGACGCCGATCGTTCCGCCCGAGCCCCAGGAGGTGCCGGTGAAGGTGGAGACCAGCGCGGTGGCCAGGAAGGCCAGCACGTACAGGTAGGACGGGTTGATGAGCTCCAGGCCGTAGTAGACCATGAGGGGGATCGTCCCGGCGATCATCCACGAGCCGATGAGCATGCCGATGCTCAGCAGGATCAGGACCGCGGGCAGGGCGCTCCTGAGCTTGTCGCCCATGTTCGTCAGCACGTCGTCCCAGCGCACGCCGTGCCAGAGCGCGAAGAGGGCGAACACCACCCCCGCGAAGATGAGCATGAGCTCGGCGGGGTACTTCAGGACGCCGATGCCGCCGACCAGAATCGCGACGGTGATGACCACGGGGACGCACGCCGCCGCCACGCCGGGTCGGCGGACGTGTTCGTCCGGGGGGTTAGCCATCTACTTTCCTCTCGGTGATGACCGCTTTCGGTCCTCTACAGTGCGGTGAAGGCCCTTTCGAGATCCTCGATCTGGCTGTCGGCCCCCTCCAGACCCACGGAGAGGCGGACCATTCCGGGGGAGAATCCCCTCTCCCGCATCGCCTCCTCGTTTCCGGGCCGGACGGGGGCGGTGACCAGGCTTTCGTAACCGCCCCAGCTCGCGCCGATCCGGAACAGCGAAAGACGGTTGATGAAGGCCGCGACCTTCTCGAAGGAACCGTCCTTCAGGTCGAAACTGAGCAGCCCGGAGAAACCGCTGAACTGGTTCCTGATCAGGGGGTCGTCGGGCCGGTGGTCGTGGTGGGGGTGGTGGATCGCCGCCACCTCGGGCCGGGTCGCCAGGTAGTCGATGACCCGCACGGCGCTGCGCTCGTGCTCGGCCATCCTGATCGGCAGCGTCCGCAGTCCGCGCAGCACCATCGACGCCTCGACGGCCGACATGACCGAGCCCAGGAGCTGGAACCCCGTGTAGAAGAGGTCGCGCACGAAGGAGGCCGGGCCGATCACCGCCCCGCCCAGGACGTCGCTGTGACCGCCGATGTACTTGGTGCACGAGTGGATGACGATGTCCACCCCGGCCAGGATCGGCTTCTGGAAGAGCGGCGTGGACCAGGTGTTGTCCATCACGGTCCAGACGCCCCTGGCCCGTGCGGTCCGGGTGATCGCGGCCAGGTCCAGGACCTTCATCCGCATGGTCCCGGGGCTCTCGACGTAGACCAGCGCCGTGTTCTCGCGCAGGTGGGGCTCGATGTCGGACGTGCCGTCGGGGAGCACGGTGTGGTCGATACCGAAACCGCGCAGGTGCTCGGCCATCTCCAGGGCCGGGCCGTAGGTGCTGTTGACGAAGAGGACGTGGTCTCCGCCGCGCAGCAGGCTCATCAGGACGGCGCTGATGGCCCCCATTCCGGAACCGAAGCACTTACAGGCCTCGCCGCGCTCCAGAAGGGCCAGCCTCTCCTCCAGAAAGGCCACCGTGGGATTGGCGCCGCGGCTGTAGACGTACCTCTCGTGTTCCTGTTCCTGCTCCTGGATGAACGCCTCGAACGAGGGTTTGGTGAAAACGCTGGTCTGGAAAACCGGAGGGGCGACCGCGCCGTGGACGTTCTCCGGCCCCTCCCACGCGCTCATGCAGATTTCCCTGTCGGACCTGTCCACCGTTGCCCTCCGGTCGGCTCGTGGGCGCGCTCGCACGGGTGCGGTGGGGGAGGTTTTCGACCCGCCGCCGCGCCCGCAGTCGCCGCCCGTGTGCGGGCGGTGCCCGCGCTCGTGTCGGTGCGGTCGGCGGACGCCCGTGGTAGGCGACACCGCTCGCACGCGTGCTCACGGCAGGGCCGCGCGGTCGAGACGACGCGGGGCCCGTGCCGGTGCGGTCATCTTGTAGTACAAGCTGCTAAGTAGTCAATGGGGTGGTGCTGGTCCGTCCGCGGGTTCCGGTCTCTGTACGCTGGGGAGTCGGCACATCCCTCCAGCGAAGGACGAGGCGTACACGATGGGATCAGCGTCGCCGGGGACCCAGGGCGAAGGGCTCGCGGGCCGGTCCCAGCCGCGGCACGCCCGGCCGAACTCGCTGACCTCGCAGGTCGTCGCCTTCGTCGAGGAGCTGTGCGTGGGCCCCGACGCGCGGCCGGGCAGCCAGCTGCCCTCGGAGAAGGAACTCGCCGAACGCTTCGGCGTGAGCCGGGTCGTGCTGCGCGAGGCCCTGAGGACCCTGGAGGCCAAGGGCCTGATCCACCGCCGCCAGGGCAAACCCGCGGTCATCGCCTCGCCCAACGCCCTGCCGGTGGAGAACTTCGTGGCCCTGTCGGTGCTGCGCGACCGCCGGGCGCTGATGGAGTTCACCGAGATCCGCAAGGCGCTGGAGGTGCACGGCGCCCGGCTGGCCGCGCAGCGCATCGCCGGACCGGAGGAGGAGCAGACCCGCGAGGACATCGCCCGGGCCCGCCAGGCCATCGCCGACATGCGCGCCGCGCCCCTGGACGTGCCCAACCGCGTGCGCACCGACTTCGCCTTCCACCAGGCCCTGATCTCGGCCTCGGGCAACCGGAGCCTCACCCAGATCCTGGACGCGCTCGAACGGTCCCTGGCCGACAGTCGCGAGCAGAGCCACCGCCGCTTCCTGGCCACCGCGCAGGACCCGGCGGTGTCCGCGACCGAGCACGAGGAGGTCCTGGAGGCGGTGCTGAGCGGCGACCCCGCCCGCGCGGTGGCGGCGATGGAGGACCACCTCCAGGTCACCCTGCGCGAGATCGAGACCCGCCCCAAGGCGGAGGGGGCGCGGGAGGACCCGGCCTGACCGGTCGCCGCAGTCCCGGTGGCGCGCGCCCTAACCCGACGCCCCCGCCACCGGCAGGGTCAGACGCAGCGTCAGCCCGCCGCCCGGGGTGGTCTCGGGCAGCAGCGAGCCCCCCATGGCCTCCACGAGCCCGCGCGCGAGCGCCAGGCCCAGCCCGAGCCCCGTCGCCGCGTCGGTGTCCCCGAGCCGCTGGAAGGGCACGAACATGCGCCCGCGCTCGTGCTCGGGCACCCCGGGGCCGTGGTCGGCCACCAGCAGTTCCACCTGGTCGCCCGTCCAGGAGGCGGTGACCGAGGGCGGCCGGTCGTGCGGGCTGAAGCGCAGGGCGTTGCCCACCACATTGGCCAGCACCCGCTCCAGCAGGCCGGGGTCGGCCGCGACCTCCGGCAGCTCCTCGGGCACCCGCACCCGCACGGCGCGCCCCTGTCCGCCCAGGTCGTCCAGGACCGCGAACACCGACTCGCGCAGCGACAGGCCCGTGACCGTCACGCCCAGCACGCCCGCCTGGAGGCGGCTCATGTCCAGCAGGTCGGTCACCAGCCGGGTCAGGCGGTCCAGGGACTCGTCCGCCGCGGCCAGCAGTTCGGCCTGGACCTCCTCGCTGAAGCGCACCTCCCGGCTGCGCAGACTGGTCACCGACGCCTTGGCCGAGGCCAGGGGAGCCCGCAGGTCGTGGCTGACCGCGGCCAGCAGCGCGGTGCGCATCCGGTCGGCCTCCGCCAGCGTTCCGGCCGCGGCCGCCTCCTGGGCCAGCCGCTCCTGGCGCAGCGCGACGGCGGCCTGCGCGGCGAAGGCCTCGATGATGCGCCGCTCGCCCGCGCGCGGCCGGTGCCCGTGCAGCACCAGGGTCAGCCCCTCGTCCACCGGGACGTCCACGTCGGCCCCGCCGGGGGCCGAGTGGGGAAGCTCCCCGACGGAGGCGACCGCCTCCCACGCGCCGGGGTCGTTGCGGTGGTCGGGCCGGGAGGAGGCCTGCGGCCTGCGCTCCAACAGCGCGACCGACTCCAGGGAGAAGGTCTCGCGCAGCCTCTCCAGCAGCGCCTCCAGGGGACGCGAGCCCCGCAGCACGCTTCCGGCCACCGTGGCCAGGGTCTGGGCCTCGGCGCTGGCCCGCGCCGCCTCGCGGGTGCGACGCGCGGCCTGGTCCACCACCACGCTCACCGCCACGGCCACGAACACGAACACCACGAGGGTGAGCAGGTTGCCCGGCTGGTTGACCACCAGCGTCTCGTAGGGCTCGGTGAAGAAGAGGTTGAGCACCACGAACCCGCTGAACGCCGCCGCCAGCGCGGGCCACAGCCCGCCGACCAGCGCCGTCGCCGTCACGGTGGCGAACACCAGCAGGATTCCGCCGCTGAGGTACTCCTCGCTGTGGGGGACGCCGGTGCCGAACACCAGCAGCGCCAGCGCGGTGAGCGCCAGCGCGTACCCCGCCAGCCTGCGGCGGCGCGAGACCGCTCCCGAGCGGGCCCGTCCGGAGCCGCGCTCGGCCTCCTCCAGGGTGACCAGGTGGACGTCGATGGACTCCGACAGCGCCGCGGTGGCCGCGCCCACCCCCGGCCGCAGCAGGCGGGCGAGCCTGCCCCGCCCGCTCGCGCCCAGGACCAGCTGGGTGGCGTCCACCCCCTGGGCGAACGCGGTCAGCGCGGCGGGCACGTCCTCGCCCAGGACCTGGTGGTAGGTGCCGCCCAGGTCCTCCACCAGCACCCGCTGCCGGGCGAGCATGGCGGGGTCGGCGCCCACCGGGCCGTCGCCGAGCGCCACGTGCACGGCCAGCAGCTCGACTCCCCTGCCGCGCCCCGCGATCCGTGCGGCCCGGCGGATGAGCGCCTCCCCGCCGGGGCCTCCGCTCAGGCCCACGACCACGCGTTCGCGGGTCTGCCACGCCGAGGCCGCGCGGTGCTCGCCGCGGTGGCGTCTGAGCTCGTCGCCCACCCGGCCGGCCAGCCACAGCAGCGCCAGCTCGCGCAGGGCGGTCAGGGTGTCGGCCCGGAACCGGTGGCCCAGCGCGGCGTCGATCCGGTCGGGGCCGTAGACGTTGCCGTGCGCGAGCCGCCGCCGCAGGGCCTCGGGCGTCATGTCCACCAGTTCGATCTGGTCGGCCCCGCGCACCCACGCGTCGGGCACGGTCTCGCTCTGGCGGGTGCCGGTGACGCGCTCCACGACGTCGTTGAGCGACTCCAGGTGCTGGACGTCGAGTGTGGACAGCACCGTGATCCCCGCCTCCAACAGGGCCTCGATGTCCTGCCAGCGCCGGGCGTTGCGCGCACCGGGGGCGTTGGCGTGCGCGAGGTCGTCCACGAGGACGACCTGCGGACGGCGGGCCAGCACGGCGTCCAGGTCCATCTCCTCCAGGCGGGTTCCCCGGTGGGTCAGGACGGCGCGCGGGACCGTCTCCAGGTCGTCCACCATCGCCTCCGTCATCGCCCGGCCGTGGCTCTCCACGAACCCGATGACCACGTCGGCGCCGCGGTCGCGGCGCCGGTGCGCCTCGTCCAGCATCCGGTAGGTCTTGCCGACACCGGGCGCCGCGCCCAGGTAGACGCGCAAGTGGCCGCGTGTCATCGTGTGCCCCCTTCCGGCCTCCCCATCCTGACTGGTCACGGAGGTGTTTTCGGACATTTCACTGCTAACGGGGCGCTAAATCCGGCCCCCGGGCTGCCAAGGGAGCGTTAGCGTTCCCCTCGTGCCGGCCGCCGCCGCGCGGAGTCGTCGCGGCGCCGGTGCCGTCGCGACCTGCGGACACGGCGCTCGTGCCGCGGCGACCCGCGGGCGCGGCGCGTCTGGCATCGTGAGCGCGAGGCCCCCTCCGGGGCGTCCGAACGGGGGAGATACGGACCAGTATGGACACGGACACCGGCACCGGCGCGGACAGAGCGCCCTCGGTCCTCGTCGTCGACGACGATCCCCTCATCCGCAGGACGCTGGAGGTGAACCTGCGGGCCCGCGGCTACACGGCCTACCTGGCCGACACCGGTGAGCACGCGCTGCGGCTGGTGGCCCGCCACCATCCCGACCTGCTCCTGCTCGATCTGGGCCTGTCCGGCATGGACGGCCTGGAGGTCCTGCGGGGACTGCGCGGGTGGACGGACGTGCCGGTGGTCGTGCTCTCGGGGCGCGACACCGAGCCCATGAAGGTCCAGGCGCTGGACCTGGGCGCCGACGACTACGTCATCAAGCCCTTCGGGATGGACGAGCTGTTCGCCCGGGTGCGCGCGGCCATGCGCCGCTCCGCGGTGCCCGAGTACGAGGCGGCGGTGGACACCGCCGACTTCACGGTGGACCTGGCCGCCAAGCAGGTCCTGCGCGGCGGCGAGCCGGTGCGGCTGACCCCGCGCCAGTGGCACATCGTGGAGGTCCTGGCGCGCAACCCCGACCGCCTGGTCACCCACAAGCACCTGCTCAACGAGGTGTGGGGGCCCGCGTACGGGCGCGAGACCAACTACCTGCGGGTGTTCATGACCAAGATCCGCCAGCGCCTGGAGCCGGACCCGCCCCGGCCGCGCTACTTCCTCACCGAACCCGGGCTGGGCTACCGGTTCCGGCCGGGCGGTGGAGTCGCCGGGGGAGGGGCCGCCGGACCGGAAGGCCGGGAGAACGGCCGGTGAGAACGGGAACCGGGCAGTACCCACCGGGCCCACGGGCACCACGGGTCCCGAGGATCCCGGTCCGCGCCGGTGCCCGCGCGGACCGGAGGCTGCGCGACCTGTCCGGGTGGATCAAGCCGCCGCAGCTCACGGCGGCGGCCTTCGCCGCCCTGATCCTGGTCGGCGCGGGCCTGCTGTCGCTGCCCGCCGCCACCGAGGCCGGGGAGCGGGCGCCCTTCGACACGGCCCTGTTCACCGCCACCTCGGCGGCCAGCGTGACCGGCCTGGCGGTGGTGGACACCGCCTCCTACTGGTCGGGGCTGGGCGAGGCGGTGATCCTGCTCCTGATCCAGGTCGGCGGGTTCGGCATCATGGCGCTGGCCACCGTCCTGACCCTGGTGGTCGGGCGGCGGCTCGGGCTGCGGATGGCGGTGCGCACGGGCTCGGAGGCCAAGGTGGTCACGCTGGGCGAGGTGCGCCAGCTGGTCACCGGGGTCCTGGTAGTGACGGTGGTGTTCGAGACGACCCTGGCCGTGGCGCTGACGCTGCGCTGGTGGCTGGGGTACGGGCTGTCCCTGTCCGAGGCCGTCTACACGGGCGTCTTCCACGCTGTCTCGGCCTTCAACAACGCCGGGTTCGCGCTCTACGCCGACAGCCTCATGGGGTTCGCCGAGGACCCGTGGATCACGGTCCCGGTGGCCCTGGGGGTCCTGGCCGGAGGGCTCGGGTTCCCGGTGTGGGTGGAGCTGTGGCGCTTCACCCGGCGGCGCGCCGAGCACCGCCACTGGACGCTGCACGCCAAGATCACCCTGGTGATGACGGGGCTGCTGCTCGTGGTGGGGTTTGTGGCCTTCCTGGCCCTGGAGTGGTCCAACCCGGCGACCATGGGCGGACTCGACCTGCGCGGAAAGCTGCTCACGGCCTTCTTCCAGTCGGTGATGCCGCGCACGGCGGGCTTCAACAGCCTCGACTTCGGACAGATGAACACCCAGACGCTGCTGGTCACCGACATCCTGATGTTCGTCGGGGGAGGCAGCGCGGGCACGGCCGGGGGCATCAAGGTGACGACCTTCGCCGTGCTGGCCTTCGTGGTCTACGCCAACGTGCGCGGTGAGCCCACGGTCCACGTGTCGGGCCGCCGCCTGGCCGAGGGCACCACCTCGCAGGCGACCACGGTGGCGCTGCTGGCGCTGGGCCTGGTGCTGGCGGGGACGCTGACGCTGATGACGATCACCCCGTTCACCCTGGACCAGATCCTGTTCGAGACGACGTCGGCCTTCGCCACGGTCGGGCTGTCCACCGGCATCACGGCCGACCTGCCGCTGCTGGGGCATGCGGTGCTGATGTTCTTGATGTTCGTGGGCAGGATCGGGCCGATCACGCTGGCCTCGGCCCTGGCGCTGCGCCGCCGCCCCCGCCTTTACGAGCTGCCCGAGGAACGGCCGATCGTCGGTTGAGCGGTGAGCTTTCAGCGGTAGGCGCTGGTCAGAGCGCGGTCCGCGGTGATCGGTCAGCGGTGTGCGGGCCGCCGGAGTCCGCGTCCCCGCCCCTGTCCGGTGCCACGCCGGTGGCGGGGCTTCGAGCCCCGCAACGGTCGCGACGGGCGGGCGGCGGCCCTGCCCTTGTCCGGCGTCATGCCGCTGGCGTGCGCCGCTGCCGAGGCGGTGATCGGCGGGAGAGGGCAGCGGCCCCCAACCCTTTCCGGAGAGCGCCGCGATCCCTACTCCCGCCGGGCGAGGGCGGCGGTGATCTCGGCGACGGTGCCCTTGGCCGTGCGCCCGGCGCCGATGAGGGTGGCCGACGCGGCACCGGTCCAGTCCCCGTAGCCCAGCAGGAACAGCCGGGGTTCGGCCACGGAGCGGGTTCCCTCCAGCGCGATCCGGCCCCGGTCGTCCGCCAGCCCCAGCGGGGCCAGGTGGTCCAGCACCGGCCGGAACCCCGTGCACCACAGGACGGCGTCGCAGTCCAGGGAGGTGCCGTCGTTCCAGGCCACGCCGGTGCGGGTGAGGCGGTCGAACATCGGCTCGGCCTTGAGCGCGCCGCGCTCGCGCGCCTCGCGGACCGTCGGCACCACCACGATGTCCCCGAGGCCGCCGACGCCCCTGGGGGCCTCCTCGCCCCGCTGCGCCGCCCGCTGCGCGCGGGTGGCGACGCCGAACAGGGCGCGCCCGTCCAGGTCGTCGGGCAGGAACCGGGGCGGGCGCGCGGTGGCCCAGGTGGTCTCGGCCACCCCGGACAGTTCGGCGAGGATCTGGGCCGCGGAGTTGCCGCCGCCCACGACCACGACCCGCTGCCCGGCGAACTCCTCCGGCCCCCGGTAGTCGACCGTGTGCAGCTGCCTGCCCGCGAACAGCTCCCGGCCCGCGACGTCGGGGACGTGGGGCGCCCGCCAGGTGCCGGTGGCGCTGATGACGTGGCGGGCGCGCCAGCTCACCAGCGGGGACCGCTGAGCGGGGGAGCCGGGGGAACCAGGGGAACCGGGAAAACCAGGGGAATCGGGGACGGCCGGTGGAGGCCCGTCGTGCGTTTCCCCCTCCTGCCGCCCGTCGCCGTCCACGGGCCGCTTCGCCGCGGAGCGGGGCGTCCCCGACGGGAGCCCGCGCCCGGCCCCCTCCCGGGCGAGCACGCGCAGGGCCCCGTCCTCCCGTTCGACCGCCTCCACGCGGACCGGGCGGCGCACGGGCAGCTCGTAGCGGCGCTCGTACTCGGCCAGGTAGCGGGCCACGTGTCGCGCGCTCGGGTACTCCCGCCCCTCCTCGGCGGGCATCCACCAGCCCGGCAGCATGCTGTGCTCGGCGGGGGAGAACAGCCGCAGCGAGTCCCAGTACTCGGTCCAGGACCCGCCCGGCCCCTCACCCGCGTCCAGGACGGCGAAGTCGAGCCCGGCCCGCCGCAGGAAGTACCCCGCGGCGAGCCCGGCCTGCCCGCCGCCGACCACCACCACGTCGTGCACGTGCTCCGCGCCGTCCATTCCCCGTCCCTCCGTCAGTGGTACCGCGGCGGCCGCGGCACCCGGGTTCAGCAGACGCTGTCGCCCGGCTTGGGCACGCCCAGGCCGAACAGGCTGCGGGCCCGCAGCCCCGCCCAGGTCCCGGCCAGGGCGAAGACCGCCCACAGCCACCCGTGCAGGCTGCCCGAACCGATTCCGGCCAGGTAGGCGCCGATGTTGCAGCCGCCCGCCAGACGCGCGCCGATGCCCATGAGGATGCCGCCCAGGAGCCCGGCGGCGACCAGCTTCCAGCTCAGGCCGGTGTGCAGCTTCCACGCCCCGGCGGCGGCCGCGGCCACGGCGGCGCCCAGGATGATGCCGATGTTGGTCAGGCTGGTTTTGTCCTGGAGCACCGGACCGGCGAGCTGCGCGGCCTGCTGGGGCTGGTTCCAGAACGCCCAGGTCTCGGGGTGCGCGCCCAGCAGCTGGAGCGCCTTGGCGCCCCACAGGTTGAAGGCGGAGGTGACGCCCCAGGCGCCGCCGGAGACCAGCAGCACCGCCGCGCCGAGCACCGACAGCACCAGGGCCCCGGCGATCATGGGCCAGCTGCCCCGGACCACGCGCAGCAGGCCCCGCGCCGAGGGCGGCGTGCCCACGGGCGGCGGGACGCGGCGGTTCTGCACGACGCGGGTGCCCACGACCACGGCCGCGAGCACGGCGATGGTGATGGCCCAGGAGCCACCCCACCCCACGTGGTCGGAGAGCAGGAACGGCGGCAGCGCGGGCAGGTCGTTGACCAGCGGCCACGCGGCGCTGTAGATCACCGATCCCGCGATGAAGCCGACGAGGGTGATGACGATGGCCGACTGGCCGGAGCCGACCGCGAAGAGCGTGCCCGAGGCGCAGGCGCCGCCCAGCTGCATGCCGATGCCGAACAGGAACGCGCCCAGGAACAGGGCGATGCCGATGGGTCCGGCCGAGGCCTGCGGGTCGTTGCCGAACAGCCCGGTTCCGGTGCCGATGACCAGCGCGAACAGGGTCGCGGTGGTGCCCAGCAGCACGGCGTGCGCGCGCAGGCCGGTGCCGTTGCCCACGGCGAGGAACTGCCGCCAGGCGGAGGTGAAGCCGAACCGGGAGTGGAACAGGGTGAAGCCCAGGCCCGTGCCCAGGAGCAGCAGGACGGCGGGCAGCGCGCCGTGGGTGTTCCACACGTAGGCGGCCAGGCCCACGGCCACGGCCAGGGCGATGCCGAGCGGCCACCAGCGGACCGGTTCGGCCTCGGCCGCGCGGGGCTGCGGCACGGACAGGGTCGGCCGCCAGCTCAGGGACAGGGCGGGCGAGACGGGCGCGGCGGCGTCCGGTGCGGTGCCCGCGGGGGCGGGTTCGGTGGCGCCGGGAGGCGCGGAGGGGTGAGTGGTCACGGGGCAGCTGTCCAAACGGTGACGGAGCGGGTGTCGGCCGTGGCCGAACGGGGACGGGGACACCGGTACCGCGGGGACGCCGGGCGCGGAGGAGACCGCGTGCAGGGGGAGGGGGACGGGGCCCGGTCAGCGCACGCCGTCGCGGCACCGGCGGCGACAGAGTCCGTCGTCGGTGCTCGTCAGCGACATGGAGATGAGCACCATGCGCAGGAAGCGGGCTTTATCGGACACGGGGCTCAGTGTAGGACAAAGTCCGGTGAGGGTGAGGAGACCGTGACGAAGCGCACGGGCGCGCGCTGGTCCGGGACGCCGGGTGTGTCGTCCCGGAACCGGTGGCGGGTACCGGCACGTGGAGGGGATTCGTGCGGAATTTGCGCGGAATTCGCGCCGGATGCGCGGAATCCGCCGGGCGGCATCGTTCCTGGTGGGCGGGTGTCAGAGGCTTGTGATGTCCGGTGTCCGCGGCGGGCGGCCGGATGGGTCCATGTTTACCCGGGGCAGGCCGGGTAGACAGGAGGGTGTGCACCTGCGCACCCCGCGGACCACGGGGGCGGCCGTCAAGGCCACGAGGTCCGGGGGACACGGCGCGGGTGCGGGGTCGGGCGCCTACGGGGGTGGGCGCGACCGGCCCGCGCCGGACCTCCGCTATCGGGGGATTCGAGAGGGTCCGGCGAGACGCGGGAGCCCCCGCGCGACCCGGTCGCGCGGGGGCTTTTCCCTTTTCCGGCTCGGTTGGCCGCTACGTGTAGTTACCAAAAGTTGCAATGTAACTACTCTTGGTAAACACTGGATGCGTTCCGCCGCCGTGGCCCGTCCGCGGGCCTCCGTCCGAGAAGGAAGATCCCTCCCCGTGCCCATGACACTGACGCGTGCCGCCCTCACCGCGGCCGCCGCCCTGGCCCTGGCCGGGCTGGTCGGCGCCCCCGTTCTGGCCGACGAGGCCACCGCCGAGCCCACCACGGAGCCCTCCTGTGGCAGCCCCCTGGTGCTGCTCTCGCCCGGTGCGCAGGTCGAGGGCAGCAGCTGCTCGGTGGTGAGCACGGTCGAGCAGGAGCTCCAGAGCGTCGGTTCGGGTGGCCTGTTGCCCAGCATGCCCAGCATGGCCGGTATGTCCGGCATGCCCGGCGCCGGCTGGGGCTGATCGCGGGCTCAGTCCTCCTCCGCGTGCCGGGGCACCACGACCACGGGCACCGGCGAACTGTGCATCACGCCCTGGCTGACCGAACCCAGCAGCGCGCCGCGCACACCGCCCCGGCCGCGCGAGCCCACGACCACCAGGTCGGCCTCGGCGGCGGCCTCCACCAGCGCGTCCACCGGATTGCGCTGGGTGCGCACGGCGGAGATGTCCACGTCGGCGGTGGCGTCGTCCATCACCTCGGCCAGCACACCCGAGACGAGTTCCTCGGACTGGCGTTCCAGCAGGTCGTCCGGCGGGGTCCACCCCGACTCGGTCAGGGAGGCGGTGGCGAAGGGCAGCGGAACCTCCCAGCTGTGCACCACCACGACCGAGGAGCCCTCCTGGAGCGCGGCCCGGTGCAGGGCGAAGTCCAGCGCACGCCGGGAGTCCACCGAGCCGTCCACGCCGACCGCGATCCGCAGCGGACCCGACAGTCGCGGCGCGCGCCCCTCGGCGCCGGGGACGACGACCACCGGGCAGAGCGCCTTGGCGGCCAGCCGCATTCCGGCCGCGCCCGCGAGCACCGAGCGCACCGGACCCATGCCGCGCGAACCCACGACCACCAGGTCCCCGTGGCCGGTGCGGCGCAGCAGCGCCAGCGGCGGTTCCTCCAACCCCAGGGCGGTCTCCACGCGCAGGCCCGGCCGCAGTGAGCGCACGTGCTCGGCGGCCTCCTCCAGGATGCGGCGGCCCTGGGCGGTCATCTCCTCCGTGGGAGGGAAACGGGTGGGACCGGCGTAGACCGACATGACCAGCGGCATGGACAGGGCGTGCACGACGTACAGGGGGAGCTGCCTGAGTTCGGCCTCCGCCGAGGCCCACTCCAGGGCTCCGCGCGCCGACGCCGATCCGTCGACGCCCACCGCGACCTTGGGGGAGGGGATCGGGTCATCGGCCATGGTTTCCTGCCTTCTCGTCGCGGGACGTGTTCTGCGGGTACTGCGGGAGGCGGATCCCTCCCACCGCAGAGCGTGCCCTACGGCGGGGGTCCGCACCCGTCGTGGCGGCGGTGTGGCGCGAAAAACGTCCGCTTTTCCGCGTGGTTCCCCTACCCGGGCCGTCCGCGCGGACGCACTGGTGTGAGTGGCGGGGGGTGAGTGGTGTCGTGTGCTGGGTGAGGGTGTACGTCGAGGCCAAGAGTGTTTCCCCTAGCTCCGCAGCTCCGCGCACGCGGAGGCGAACCGGGCTCCGGGGAGCGCGACAGGGACACCCGACCCGCACGGACGCCCCTGTCCGCATTCGGCCACGACCCCGCACACCCCCGCCGGGTACATCCCCGTGTGGAGGTGGTCATGTCAGGCAACTGCCCAGCGGGCCAGCACGACTGGCAATCCGGCCCCAACGGCACGGCCAAGTGCAGCAGATGCGGAGCGATCAGCTCGAAGAACTACTGACCCTCGACCTCGCAGGTCGGGGGGTGGCAGTCCACACAGTCCTCCCGGCACGCGCCGTAGTTCGTCATCGACATCGACTTGCACCGGGTGCACAGCAACCGCTTCCCGTCCGGCGGGTCGTGCCGCCACCGGTGGCGGCCCCGGCGGCAGATCCCGGACGGTTGGATACGGGTGCGGTCTGTGGAGGTCTCCATGGATGCTCACCGTAGCCGTGACGGGACAGGCGGGGAAGGCTAATCGGCCACAACCCACCCTCGCCCCGCTCAGGTTCCGCATACGCGGAGGTGAATCGGAGCCTCAGCAGTATCCCCCGACACTGACAGGAGCCACCCGTGGCCCAGTTCGGTGCGCAAGAGTGAAGGGCACCGTAGTGATCGAGTCCGACGGAGACGGCAGCGGCGGTGGTTGGACACACCGCCAGGTGGTCACGTGCAGCGGTTGCAGGGGAAGGGGGGAGACGTGATGGATGACCTCGACGCGCTCCACACCGCCTTGGTGGAGCGCCTGGACACCACCGCCGCGATCCGCGACGCGTTCGCGTCCCATCCCCGCCACCTGTTCATCCCCGACATGGTCTGGCCTGACGCGACCGGCCTGCCCCTGCACCGGACCTCCGATCCTGGCCGGTGGACGCGTCTGGTGTACGGCTCCGACGCGGTTACCACCCAGGCCAACGACGGCGGTTCGGGGCCGCGCAACGAGCCCAGTTCCTCGTCGTCAGCGCCCCAGGTGATGGCGGACATGATCGCCGCGGCCGGAATCAGCGAGGGCATGCGGGTGCTGGAGGTCGGCACCGGCACCGGGTGGAACGCCGCGATCCTGGCCTCCCTCGTGGGGGAGAAGGGGTCTGTCACCAGCATCGAGATCGACCCCGGTGTGGCGGCCCTGGCCCGGGAACGGCTGACCGGAACCGGCGTCACCGTCCGCACCGCCGCCGAGCCGCCTCCCGGGGAGGTGTACGACGCGGTCATTGCCACCTGCGCGGCGGCCCGGATACCGGACGGGTGGTTCGCCGCTGCTGAGGGTGCGGTGCTCGTGCTTCCCTGGAGTCCGCACCCGGCCGCCCACAGCACGCCGATCGTCGTCCTTGCCGTTCGCGAGGGGCGCGGGTCGGGGCCGTTCGTGCGCGAGGCCGCGTTCATGCGCGACCGCACGCAGCGCCCGGGTGACCTTCCCTTCCCCGGCCTCGGGCGGAAACCGGCTCCGGCTGCCGACCTTCCCGTCGGATCGGTGGAACTCATCGGCTCGGGGATGATGACCCAGCTGATGTTGATGGTGCCCGGGGTCCGTCTGGGAACAGGGCTGCGGCCCTTCCGGGGTGAGCCCGGCCGGATCGTGTGGATGGGTGTTGGGCAGGCGTGGGCGTACGTGTGGCCGGACGGCACCGTCACCGGCGGCGGTGATCGTGCCTTGGGTGAGGAGTTGGGGCACGCCTATCGGTTGCTGCGGGGCACCGGGTTCCCGGGTCTGGAGAGCTTTGACCTGGAAGCCGTCACCGGTCAGAACTCCTGCCGGGTGGTGTGTGCGGCCCTGGGACAGCACTGGGATCACCCCGTATCGCCCTGACTTTCTCGTCTTGCTCATCCTGCTCGTGCTGCTCTTCAGGGCTGTTCCTCCGGGCCGGGGGCCTGCGACCGCAGCCCAGGCATGGAACGCCTGTGTGCCCGGCGCGGTAGTGGGGATGAGCGCCGCCGTGCGCTGTGTGAGGATGTACGTCGAAGCCGGGAGTGCTCAGCATGTCCAGGGCCAAGGTTGCGGCGAGATAACGGCCCGCGTTGTCGCAGGTCGTTAAGCGTGAGCCCCGCGCACGCGGGGATGAACCGCTCGTGGAGGACGCCGAAAACCGGCGGAACGCGTGAGCCCCGCGCACGCGGGGATGAACCGGCCTGGGCGTCGCGACGAAAACCCTCCGGGGTGTGAGCCCCGCGCACGCGGGGATGGACCGCTCCTCTAGACACGCTCGGTCACCTGTGAACGGTGAGCCCCGCGCACGCGGGGATGAACCGTGGGGGAGCGGGGCGGAGAGCGCGCGGCCCGGGTGAGCCCCGCGCACGCGGGGATGAACCAGCGGCGGCACAGGGACACGGCCAGGGCCTGGGCGTGAGCCCCGCGCACGCGGGGATGAGCCCCGCGCACGCGGGGATGAGCCCCGCGCACGCGGGGATGAACCGGCGGGCGTACCCGAGGACTTGTGGGAAACCCGGTGAGCCCCGCGCACGCGGGGATGAACCGGGTTCGTGCCCTGACACGCGAAAACCCCCGCCGTGAGCCCCGTGCACGCGGGGATGAACCGACCACAAGCAGCCCAGCACTCCCGCGTTCGACGTGAGCCCCGCGCATGCGGGGATGAATCGGCCCTGTCCAACCAGCCCACGATCCCCAAACCTAGATGTCCGTGGCGGTATAGGAGATGGTGTTGGACGGTAGCCCGTTGGCACGCTAAGCCAGTCCGGATTTCGCAGCCGTTTCTCCAGGTCGGTTACAGCGGCGCCTCGGCCACGGTCAGGTCCAGGTCGCGGACCATGACCTCGCTGAGCTGACGCAACTGCATCTCGGTCACCTTGGCCCCGCGCAACGACGCCAGGCCCGACAGCCCGGACAGGTCGCTGCCTCGCAGGTCCGCACCGGCCATGGAAGTGTCCTGGAGGTCCACACCGAAGGCGCAGTCGTCGAAGACCGCCTTGCGTAGGTCGCACCCCTCGAAGGCGGCCTCCTTGAACGAGCAGTTCACGAACGCGACGTCACTCACGGCCCTGACCTGGGCCCAGGTGGTGTAGTCGAACTGGCAGCCCTCGAAGACCACGTCCCGCAGGGACACTCGTACCAGTGACACGCCCATCAGTCTTGACGTGCGGAACCGGCACCGGTCGAGGGCGACGTCCACCAGGCGGTGCGAGGACAGGTCCACCGACCGGAAGTCGGTGTTGGTGACCCTTTCTTCCTCCAGCGGGTTCGGGTGCGGCCAGGAGGCCACCGGGGCCTCGTCGTCGCTGGGCAGGAGCACCTTCGCGCCTCGAATTCGGGCTGTCTCCACGAAACCTTCCCCGTTCTACTTGCTCCAGTTGTCCCAGGTGGAACGGTTGTCCCAGGGGCCACCGTTCTTGTTGTCCCAGGTGTCGCGGTTGTCGAACCGCCCCAACGGGGTACGCGGCTGGAGCCGCCTGATCAGGTCAGCGACCCCAGAGGATCGCTCAAGCACGGTCATGACACTGTTCATCGTTCACACTCCCATCTTCTCGCCCAGCGCGCGGGCGAGTTCGATCTTCGAATTGCGGCAGTAGGCGGTCTCGGTGACGGTGAAGTCCCCGTGCTCGAAGTACTTGTTCGAGGCTTGTCCTCCCTGACAGAACGCGAAGAACTCGCACGCCTGACGGCACCGCCGTACGCCCTCGGTGTACTCGCGCACATAGGAGGTGTCGGCGGCGCGGTCGAGGATGGAGGCCAAAGTCTGGTCCAGGACGTTGCCGATGACGAAGTCGCCGTAGCGGTCGTCCTTGACCCCGAGCAGTTCCGGGGAGAGCACGACCACGTCGCCGTTGGTCCCCACGGTCGGGATCGGGTCGTGGAGGACTGTGTCCCGCCGGTCCTTGCGTCCGGCTCGCGCGTCGGCCAGGTAGCCCAGGAGCCGGTCGGCCTCACGTACACGCAGAGGGCTTCCGGCATCGAGACGGTCGAACATCTTCCGCCAGAAGAAGCGCACGAGTTCGGGGGGCATGGTCTGGCGGTCGTCGTTGGCGCCTTCGAGTTCCTCGATGTTGAAGCCGACACTGGTGGTGCCCAAGTCCTCGAAGAAGTCCAGCAGAGATTCGGGCTTGGTGACGGTCTGCACGGTGACCACGCAGATAGCGGAGAAGGCGATGCTATGGGCGCGTAGCCGGGAGATACCCCGCATCGCCCGGTCGAAGGACGGCCTGTTGCCCCAGTCGGTGCGTGATCGGTTGACCGCCTCCGGGCCGTCGATGCTCACACCCACACGGAAGCCGTAGCAGTGGAAGAAGTCGCACCAGGCGTCGTCGATGAGAGTGGCGTTGGTCTGGACGAAGTGACGGACTCTGCCCTGGTGGCGCAGGGGCTCGAACGGCTCTAGAAGAGCGCGGAAGCGGTCACGTTGAGTGGTCAGAGGCTCGCCGCCGTGCCAGACCACGTCCACCACGTCCCCGCCCTGGTCAGAGATCCCCTCCGCGAGGGCTTCGGCGACCGGGACGGACATTTCCAGACGGGTCTTGCGCTCAGCGGCAGGCAGATAGCAGTAGGAGCAGTTGAGGTTGCACAGTGTGGTCGGCTGGACGATCAGCGACTGGAAGCGTGAAGCCAACACGACGTCTTCCGTGTCCTGATCACGCTGGCGAGGAACATGTCGAGATGTGGCCTGCCCCGGGGTACTGGTGATAGGCATGGGGTGACCGTAAGGCGCGAACACCCCACGGCTTCGCAGTCGTCGGAGGGTAAAAGACCCGCAGAAAATTGCGGGCCGGCTCAGAACACTCCGGCTCTGCGAGCCAAGGGGCGCAGCTCGGGGGTGGACCGACGGTGTTCCCGGCGCAGCAATTCGGTCAGGACGCCCGTGGTCCCCGGGTGGTAGCGGATGAGTTCGGGGGCCAGGTGTTCGGCGTCCAAGAGGGTGTGGACCGCTGCGGCGTCCTGGCGGCGCTGTGTGTAGGCCCGAGCCAGGTCCAAACTGACCTGGACGCGTCGGCTGACTAGCCCGGTGGGAAGGGCGCTAACGTCCAAGTCCTCCCCGACATCCACCGCGGTACGTGCGTCACCGGTCGCTATGGCGGTGCTGATGGTGTGGATGGCGACGTTGGTTCTGCCGAACGCCGTCCCGTGCAAATTGCGGTCCCCGCCGAGGCGTTCGGCCGCGCGGTGAGCCTGGCGGAGCAGGCGCGGCACGGCTACCCGGTCGAACTCCGCGGCGGCGGCTGTGGCCGCCGCAAGGTGCAGCCCGCCGTAGACGCTCAGTTCCTCGGGGGTGCCAGGTCTCATCCGGCGTTCAAGCGTGCCCGCCGCGCACATCGCCAGCTCCGCAGCCTCGAGTGGGCGTCCGCGTGAGATGAACACATACGCCATCCGATAAGCGGCCACGGCGGTCAACAGGGGCTGGTCGGCCCACGCGGCGGCTGACATGGCACGGTCGGCGGCCTGCCAGGCTAGGTCCTTCTCTCCCACTTTGCGTAGCAGGGCGGCCGTGGTGTTGTAGACCATGGCTCTGGCCGCGCACACCACAGGCCGATCGGGCGCAGGGCTGTGCGCGGCGGCCTCCGCGTCCCGGATCAGTCGGGGCAGGAGTCGTCCGACCGCGTCGTAACGGGCCGCCTGGTAGGCGGCATAGGCATGGTGCGCCTGGGCGAACAGCACATCCGGGTCGACCCGGAGTTCGGTGCCGGTCTCGGCGACGATGGTCTCCAGTGTGGAGTAGCGCATCATGGCCCGCTCGATCGTGCGGGTGGCGTCGTAGCGCATATCGGTGACCGCCTCGGATTCGGTGCCGGTCAGTTCGGCGAGGTCCAGCCGGAGCAGGCGCGACAGACGGTTCAGGACCTCGTGGGAGTCCACCGTGAGGATTCCGCGTTCGACCTGGGAGAGCCAGGATTCGGAGCGCCCCACGAGTCCGGCGAGCACGCTCTGGGAGTAACCGTGTCTGCGGCGGGCGCGTTTGATCGTCTGGCCTCGGGTGGCGGGGTCCACGCTGTGCCTTTCGGTCAGAGGCTGTTCACGGTGTCGAGGACGTGTCGCCAGGTGGGCATGCGGCGCTCGTAGGGGGCGTCGGGGTCGTGCAGGACGGTGACCGCCTCCATCGTGCGCAGGGTCTCCAGGGACCGGGCGAAGACGGGGTGGGAGGCGAGCTGGGGTTTGCAGTGGGGCACCACCACGGTGGGTACCCGATAGCCGACCATCTCGCACAGCAGGGAGACCGCGAAGTTGTCCGCGATGCCCTGGGCGAACTTGTTGACGGTGTTGAAGGTCAGAGGGCACGCCAGAACCACGTCGGCGGGGGGAAGGCTTTTGCCGGTTCCGGGCATCCGGAAGTCGACACGGACCGGCTCGCCGGTCAGCTCCTCCAACTTCTCCTGGTCGTGGAAACGCGTGCCCGTGGGCGTGGAGAGCACCGTCACCCGCCAGCGCTGGTCCTGAAACGCCCGCACTAGCTCGGCGGACCCTTCGGGAGCGGGAGCACCGGACAACACCAGGTAGAGGGTTCTCGACATGGCCAGAGTCTAGAACGCGCCCGGTCCATGGACTGGGGGTCCATGGACCTTCTCATGCTGTTTGAGGGCATTCGGCAGGATCTTGGGACTCCGCTCGGCCCTGGATCTGTTTCTGGACCACGGTCGGCCCGCCTTCAGAACCGTGTGCGCGGGTCGGCTCGTAACGGCTTCAGATGAGTGCCGCCGTGCGCTGTGTGAGGATGTACGTTGAGGCCAAGAGCGCTCAGCATGTCCTGAGTCAAGGTTGCGGCGAGATAACGGCCCGCGTTGCCGCAGGTCGTTAAGTGTGAGCCCCGCGCACGCGGGGATGGACCGCCGCCCCAGGCTATTTCCCTAGA
>NZ_KB906866.1:0-102364 GCF_000381685.1 Nocardiopsis sp. CNS-639 | reverse complement strand
GCCCGGCACAGTGAGCCCCGCGCACGCGGGGATGGACCGCTTAGAGAGCCGCATGTCCCCCATCGGAGACAGTGAGCCCCGCGCACGCGGGGATGGACCGGAGGACAACACCATGGCGAGCACCCCCGACAAGTGAGCCCCGCGCACGCGGGGATGGACCGACCTGGAGAGCGGCGGCCCCCGCCAGCACCATGTGAGCCCCGCGCACGCGGGGATGGACCGGGGTACCGGGTCGCGCACGGTGAGTCCCGCGCACGCGGGGATGGGCCTGTCTTGGGAAACTCCCGCCTGGTGGGGCGCGGTCTCGGTACGCTCGCCGGGACGGTGGTGCCGAGACGCGAGGGGGCCTGTGATGCGGGAGATCGAGACGAAGTACCGGGTGGCCGACCTCGAAGCGCTGCTGGCCGCGCTCAAACAGGCCGGGGTGCACATGAGCGACCCCGCCTACCAGGACGACCAGGCCTACGCCCCCGCTGGCTGGCGGCCGGAGCTGGGCAAGGTCGGCCACACCTTCGCCCGTGTGCGCACCCAGGACAGCGTGCACCTGCTCACCACCAAGACCCCGCTGGCCAACGCCATGGAGTGCGTGGAGTACGAGACCATCGTCGCCGACCGCGAGCAGATGCACGGCGCCCTGCTGGCGCTGGGCTACGAACCCACGGTGCGCATCGTCAAGCACCGTCGCACCGGCACCACAGGGCCCATCGGGGTATGCGTGGACCTGGTCGAGGGCCTGGGCGTCTTCACCGAACTGGAACTGGTGGTCGATGACGACCGAGACGGCCTGGCCGCCCAGGCCGAACTCGACGCGTGGGCGCGAGGGCTCGACGTGGCCCTGGAACGCACCACCGACACCTACGACACCCTCGTGCGCGCCGCGACGGCCTGACGGCTTCAGGGGGTGGGGGCGGACTCATCCGGCTGGTTGAGGAGGGTGGCGATGTGTTCTTTGGGGTAGCGGCGTGCTCCGCCGGGGGTGCGGAAGGGTTTGAGGACGTTGTCCCATTCGCCTCGGTGGAGGCTGCGGGGGCGGATGTTGAAGAGGGCGGCGACTTCGCTGGGGGTGAGGACGTCGGGGCGGCCGTCGAGGAGGTAGCTGTAGTCGGGCATGAGGGGCTTTCCGTGTCCGGTGTTCTGTGTTTCTGTCGTTGGTGGGGTGGCCCCGCCTCCCCGGGGAAGGAGGAGGCGGGGCTTCGGGCCGGTGCCTTCCGCATCGGCCCTGGTCCGCAGCGGCCCGGGGGACAGATCGGGTGGCGCGGAGTCTGGAAGGGCTCGCCTACCGGGGAAGCGGGTTACCAGGGGAAGACGGCGCGGACGGTGATCGCGCCGCAGGAGTGCTGCTTCCAGTCCCAGTAGGAGCACAGGGCCTCGACCAGGCGCAGCCCGTTGCCGCTGGGGCGCAGGGGCTCGGGGTCGGGCACGGCCGGGAAGCTGGGTTGTTCTCCGGGGCGGGGGCCGTTGTCGGTGACGCGGAGTTCGAGGCGGCGCGGGGTGCGCTCGATCTCCACGCGGATGGTGCCGCCGGGGAGCCCGGACGCCGAGTGGCGCAAGGTGTTCGTGACCAGCTCGGAGACGGCGATGCCGACGGGTTCGGCCAGGCTCGGCCGGGAACGGGTGGCCTGGGCGGCCCAGCGGCGGGCGATCCTGACGTGACCGAGTTCGGGGCCGAGCAGGATGCCTGATTTGGTGGCGGTTCCGCACAGTCGGCGTGGAAGTGCCGGGGCCTGGACGATAGGCTTGTTCATGTCTCACCTCGGGTGACTCGGGGTGGGGCACTCTGCCTCGGAGACCGCTCTCACCTTCGGTCTCCGGGGCTTTTTCATGCCCTTGTGAATATTTCGCCCGATATGGGCTGCGAAGCTTTCTGTATTTGCTTCGTCATGAACCTTGCCAACTGGTCTGCCTTCGGCGCTATGCTTACCACTGAAGACGGTAAAACTTCTATGGCTAGTGGTAGGTCCGGTTAGCCTGGTGGTGAAATGGCGCAAGAAGAAGATGGAGACGAGGCTGCTCGGCTTCGTTTCGGGAAGCTCATTAGGAAACTCCGAGGTCAGGCCGGACTTTCTCAGCAGGAACTCGCTGACCTGGCTGTGATCTCACAGAGCGCCGTCAGTGATTTGGAACTGGGGAAAAAGGGGACGCGGAGAGACCCAGTAGCACGACTCGACAAAGCCCTTACCGCTCGGGGTGTGCTCGTGGACGCATGGGACGCAGTGTTCTCCGGAACCGGGATGACCGCGTACTTCCGCGAGGCGGCTGAGGCCGAACAGGCGGCAACGACGATCCGCGACTACTCCCTGGGCCTGGTGCCTGGCTTGTTCCAGGTTGAGGAGTACGTCCGGGCGATCAGTGAACTCGCTGAGCCAGACGCTACCCCCGAAGTCATCGACCAGATCGTGAACGCACGACAACATCGTCAGCAGATCCTGGAGCGCTCGCATCCTCCGAAAATCACGATGCTCCTGGACGAGGTAGTGCTGTTGCGACGCTTCCGGAACCCAGAGGTGATGGATGCGCAGATCAGCCATCTGATCAACCAGTCCTACCGCCCTCGCGTGAACATTCAGCTTGTGCCGATCGCAGCCGAGGGGCATGCAGGTCTGGGTGGGTCCTTTACGCTGATGGCTGTACCTGGAAACGGGGCGTTCGTGTACGTCGAGAGCCAGCAGACCGGGGTGTCGCTGAAGCAGCCCGATGTTGTGGCACGCTATGACCGAACGTTTGCGGAGTTGAGGAGCGCCGCGTTGCCGGTATCGGTGTCACGGTCCCGCATGGAAGAGATTCGAGGCAGCATCACATGATGACCGAGGCTTGGAGCAAGTCCAGCTACAGCAACGGCAGCGGCGGCCACTGCGTGGAGGCCCGTCGCGACCAGGCGGCCGTCCTGGTTCGCGACACCCAGAACCGGTCGCTCGGCCACCTGGCGGCTCCGGCTGCCGAGTGGACGGCCCTGTTGAGTGCGGTACGCGGTCGGTAGCGTCAGCACGTGAACGGATCGCTCATGGAAGAGATTCGAGGCAGCATCACATGATGACCGAGGACTGGAGCAAGTCCAGCTACAGCAACGGCGAGGGCGGCCAGTGTGTGGAGGCCCGTCGCGACCAGGCCGCCGTCCTGGTCCGCGACACCCAGAACCGGCCGCTCGGCCACCTCGCGACCCCCACCGTCGAGTGGACCGCCCTGGTCAGCGCTGTTCGCGCCCAGTAGTCCACAGACACGACCGGCCCCGCCCGAACCGGGCGGGGCCGCTCACTGTCCCGCCGCGTAGTCCCGGGGCGACGACCCCAGCACGCGCAGGAACATCGTGGAGAACGCCGAGGGGCTCTCGTACCCCAACCCCGTCGCCACCCTGGTCACCGGCTCACCTCTGGCCAACAGCGGCAGCGCGTGCAGCACGCAGGCCCGCTGCCGCCACCGCGCGAAGCTCATCCCCGTCTCCGCCCGGAAGAGCCGGTGCACCGTCCGCTCGCTGACGTGCAACCGCCCCGCCCACCGCGCGGGCGGATCGTGCACGTCAGGCGCCCCGAGGAACTCCTCGCACATCCGCCTCAACCCCTCGTGCCCGGGCAGCGGCAGGTCCAGCGGCAGCGGCACGAGCCGACGCAGTTCGTGCAGCACCAGCGCGAACACCGCCGCGTCCCGGCCGTGCGGGGAGTAGCGCGGCTCCAGGTCCACCGCCGTCAGCAACAATTCCCGGAGCAGCGGCGACACCTCCACCACCTGGCAGCGCCCCGGGAACCACGCGACCGTGCTCGGCTCCAGGTACAGGCTGCGCGTGCTCACTCCCGTCATGACCACCCGGTGGTCGGTCCCGGCCGGGATCAGCACGGCCCGGTGCGGCGGCACGGTCCACTCCCCGTCCGCGGTCTGGACCCGCATCACCCCCGTCGCCCCGTAGAGGAACTGCGCCCGCCGGTGCCGGTGGGCGGGCAGCACGTGCTCGGGCGGGTAGTCGGTGCCGATCGCCAGGACGGGCCGGTCGATGGAGTCCACCTCGGCGACGGGGATGTTACGCACGGGACCGAAGCTACCGGGTGTTGTCCGCTGCGCGAAGGATGGTGGCCTTCTTTCGAAAGCGCGCCAACCACTGTCTGCCTAACGTGGTCCGGGTGCTCACCTTCGTCCTTCCCCTGCTCGCCCTGGGCCTGCTGACCGGCGTCACCACCGTCCTGTTCGGCTTCGGCGGCGGCTTCGTGGTCGTCCCCGTCGTCTACTACGTCACCCGCGCCCAGGCCGACCCCGGCGTGGACCCGATGGCCGTGGCCGTGGCCACCGCCACCGCCGTGATGGTCGTCAACGCGCTCAGCGCCACCCTCTCCCAGCGCCGGGCCGGGCGGCTGCGCCGCGACTACGTGTGGCCGCTGGCCGCCTACATCGGCGTCGGCGCGGTGCTGGGCTCCCTGGTCGCCACGGCCGTCGGGGGAGGGGCCCAGCGCGTGCTGTTCATCGCCTACATCGCCGTCACCCTGCTCGACACCCTCCTGCGCAAGGGCTTCCTGACCCGCGACCCCGACGCCGGGCCCCGTCTGCTGGGGCGGCGCACCACCACGGCGGGCGGGGTCGCCATCGGCGCGGTGACCAGCTTCCTCGGGGTGGGCGGCAGCGTCATGACCGTCCCCCTGCTGCGCCGCCGGGGCCTGCCGATGGGGGAGGCGACCGCGATGGCCAACCCGCTCAGCCTTCCCGTCGCGGTGGCGGGCACGGCGGTGTACGCGCTGTTCGGCGACGGGGGAGGAGCCGGTCCCGGCCACCTGGGCTCGGTGGACCTCGTGGCCGGGGCCCTCCTGCTCGCCGGGTCGCTGCCCGCCATCGCCGTCACCCGTCGCCTGGTGGGCCGGGTGCCCGACCGGGTGCACGCGGTCTCCTACGTCGTGTTGCTGGCGGTGGTCCTGGCGGCCTTCCTGTTCGTGTGAACGTTCGGCCTCGGGGCGTCCCGCCGCTGGCCCTACCGCCGCGTACCGCTGGCCGCCGGGGCGCTCCGGCGGAGGGGCCGCACCAGTGCCCGGGGGCGCGTGTCGGTGACCGGTCCCCCCGCCACCTGCGGAAATACTGACCGTATGGATCTTGAGGGAGCCCGAGTCCTGGTAGCCGGGGCCACGGGCGTACTCGGCGGGCACATCAGCAGGGCACTGAACCGGGAGGGCACGCGGGTCGTGCTCGCCGGACGCGACGAGGAGGCGCTCGACGCGCTCTCGCGGGAACTCGACGGGTCCTCCACGGCCGTGTTCGAGGCGGCCGACACCGAGGGCTGCGCCGCACTCGTGCGCCGCACCGCCGAGGAACAGGGCGGTCTGGACGGACTGGTCATCGCCTTCGGCGTCGTGGCCTTCGACACCGGCCCCGACTCCGAGGGCGGCATCGAGGACGCCGCGGTCGAGAAGATGTTCCAGGTCAACACGCTCGCGCCGATGGCGATGCTGCGCGCGGCAATCGACGCGGTCAAGCCCGGCGGAGCGGTGGCGGCGGTCACCGCCGTGACCGCCGAGTACCCGACCCACGGCATGGCGGCCTACTCGGCCAGCAAGGCCGCCCTGTCGGCCTGGCTTACCGCCGCCCGCGCGGACTACCGCGCCAGGCACGTCGCGGCCCTGGACGTGCGCGCGCCGCACATGGACACCGGCCTCGCCGACCGCCCCCTGGCCGGGACCGCGCCCGGGAACCTGCCCGAGCCCCACCCCGTGGACGAGGTGGTGGACGCGATCGTGCGGGCCCTGCGCTCCGACGCCAGGTCGGTGGCCTTCGATCCCCGGGACCGCAAGCTCAACGTTCGGTAGCCGGTAGCCGGTAGCCGGTGGCCGGTGGTGCCCTGCACGGTCGTGGTTCCCCGGGGTGCGCGAAACACCTGGTCGCCGTGGTGTGCCTTTCGGTGGAAATCAGGTGTATGTGTCAGACCTTTTCTCGATGTGAGGATTGGTTTCCGACAGGTGTGAAGTACCGGCGCATAACGTCGCATCTGAGTTGTTCCATCTCCTGTTCGTCCGGAGTGCACAAAGGTTCCGAGGCGGTTCCCATCGGCCATCGGGTTCACGGGAATTCAGACGTCACCACGGGCCCGCCGTGCCGTAGTCCCGGGCCCGGAAATGACCTCGAACGTTCTCGCCCGCTTCCCCTCGACCTCCTGACCTGGTATTCCAGGTCGTGTCAGAAGGTTTGGCGTCCTCTCGGCCGGTCACTATAGCTACATGCAGTAGTCATGAGTAACTGAGAGTATTGGAATCTTTTCTGTGCCAGTTCGTATCAGTTGTGGGAAGGGATGCGGGGAATGGCAAAGTACGCACCGATGATCACCTCGGCCGTGATCCCCGAGGGCACGGCAGACGACGCCTATCTGTTCCAGGGGACATGGGTCGCGCACTACAAGCGCAAGAACGGTAAATGGGAGCACACGTACGCCGCCAACGAAGCACAACACGTCTCCCGTATGTGGCCCCAGCTCGCGCATACGGTCGGCCGGAAGGCGCACCGCGCGGTCTTCGAGCACAAGGAGGAGCTCTGGTTCTTCCACAACGGGAGCAAGAAGATCACCCTGTACAACCTCCGGGACAAAAAGGTCACTACGGTAGACACAGCCGCCAAGATCGTCCTTCCCGACGCGTTCAAGGACAAGCCGATCACCGCGGCGGCCAAGACCTCCTCGGACGTGGTGTACCTCTTCTCCGGGAGCGAGTACTTCGCCTACCGGCTCAGCGACGACGCCACGCTTGCGACGGGCGCGCTCGACACTCCCAAGCCCGTCGACTCCGGCTACCGCGACCCCAAGACGGGGAAGGCCTACCTGTGCAGCGGTGACAAGCTCGTTCCCGTCACGGCCGGAGACGACCACAAGCTCACCCCGGGAACCGCCGCCAGCCTCGCCGGGACCTGGCCGAAGCCACCTCTGGGGCGACCGCAGTTGGTCCTCTACTCCACGCGTAAGGCGGGAAACGTGTCCCGGCACGTCTTCGCGACCCACACCGACATCGACGCGAGCACCGAGGACACCCCCAAGGGCACAGCGAAGATCACGGTCAGCTCCCAGGACGTGGGGAACAACGAGCAGAAGAGCCAGTGGTGGACCGGCAAGCTCCTCCTGGCACCCGACCACAGGTACCTCCTGTGCCTCACCGCCGCCGCCCTGGTCAGTATCGACGTGAGCAGGATCGGTGCGGAGGGATACGAACCCTACGCCGCCGTCCTTCCGGTGAAGGAGCCCTGGAGCAACGCGGACGAATGCGAGATGGCTTTCAGTCTGGACGGCACGTCGTTGTGGATCAAGGGACGCCCCGGCCGCGGGGAATTCCAGCCCTTCCAGTGCGACGTCTCAAGCCCCGGCGCGCCCAGGATCACGGGCCCGGTCAAGAACCAGAAAGACATCTCCTCCTACCTCGGGGTCTCCGCGGGGCGGACCAAGAAGTACGAGTACGCCTACTTCGGAACGCACGGCGACAGAGGGATCATGCGCGTGCGGAAGGACGACCTCAAGGATGTCCAGTTCTTCCGCGGCGGACTGGAGGTGAGGGTGCTCGGTCACGAAGGGCAGGGAGAGACCCTGTACCTCTCCAGCAAGGAGGAGGAGAACGGCAAGTGGTCGCTCCGCCTGGAGTCCTACGAAACCCAGAGCAACGAGGCCGAGTTGATCAAGGATTACGCTCTCGACCAGCCCCGCCTCCATTTCAACTCCTTCCTCACCAATGGCGAGAGGATGTGTACGCTGCGCTCGCCGGGGTCGATTTATTATTATCTCTGCGAATTCTGGCGGAGGGGTGAGAAGAACCCCTACTCCTCCTTCGGGGTCGCTGTCCCGAGCAACTGGTCCGCTGACGATGAGTTGGGTTCCATTCTCGCCATGGACCCCAACGGGAACTTCGTGTACTACCTGTACGAGGAGAACGACACGAGCAGGATCGGGATCCTCTCCTTCGAGACCGGCACCCACGTCGCGCGGATCGACACGGGTACGCAGATCTACGACAGGGACCTCGTGCTCGGCTGGGCCTGGTCTTCCTAGCGTCTGAGCCGGATAGAGCACACGACCACCGCCGGTGCCCCAGCTGATCGTGTGCGGCCTCCGGCGGGCGGTGCCTGACCGGCGCCGCCCGCCGGAGGCCGACAGGGAGCCACGTCAGGCGGAGGGCCGGGAGGGTGTCCCTCCTGTTCCCCGCCGCGGGGCGGCGCGGCCGGTGGTCCGCGGCCTCGCCCGTGGGCGGGACCCTCAGTCGGCGGGGACCAGCATCCCGTGGCTCATGGCGTTCCAGTCAAGGCGGGCCTCGAAGGTGATGGACCTGTCGACGCCACCCGCCGCGGGAGCGCGGTTGGTCACCTCCCACGTCACCTCGATGGTGCTCCCCGAGGGCACGGGCGCGCTGAAGCTGCGGCCGGGCGTCGTGGTGTCCTCGGCCGAGCCCAGACTGCTCACCCGGGTTCGATGGGTGTGCCGCTCCCTGGTGACGGCGACCGTCGCCGTGACACGGGTCCTCGCCTCCAGGGCCTTGACGGAGCCGAACAGCGTGCCGTCGGTCTGGGCCGTGTACCTGCGCGTGTGTCTGCCCTCCAGGTAGGGCGGCGGAACGAGCTCCGGCTCGGTGGGGAAGCGCCGGTGCCGGAGCGCCCTCACCTGTCCGTTGACCGTGAGCGTGTTGACGGTCAGGTGCGGATCCGGAACGGTGACGAAGGTGTACAGGCTGTGGTCGAGCGCGGGGCTCCCGCGCAGGGCGCGCAGCCGGAAGGCGGTGTCGCGCCACACCTGGCACGCCCTGGCCCGCTCCTTGGTGACGATCTCGTCGTGCTCGCCCCCGTCATCGGTCCAGATGAGGTGTACGCCGATGTTCCCGGCCTCGGTGTGCTTCCACAGCAGCTCCGCCCTCGTCCCGGCGTCCACCAGCGGGTTCCGCGGGCGGAAGTCGGTGAGTACGAACGAGGTGGGGCCCTTCTGGAGGGGGAACGGCTTCTCCGGGTCCGGCTCGGTCCCGTGCTGGCACTCGCACGTGACGTGGAACGACGCGCTGCCCTCGACGGAGTTGACCTGGACCCCGTTGAGGACGACGATCGCCTCGTCGCCCGGTCCCAGGGTCTGGGACATGCCGGTGAACTCCACGTGGAAGGAACTGCCCTTCTTCCCCTTTTCGGACTGGGGCCACCTCCTCGGCTTGGTGACTCTGACGTCGTTCGCCTTGGCCTCGTTCTCCACGAGGTCGGTCGGCCCCGTCCCCAGCCCGAAACGTATTCGTACGGCCTTGAACTGAACGGTGTCCTCGGCGTGGATGTTCTTGATGGTCACCCTGATCTCCGCCGTCTTTCCGGCCTGGAGGGGTTCTGGAGTTCCCTTCACCCTTATCTCCAGTTTTTTCTGCCCTGTCAGCGAGGCGGCGTTGCCGTGTGCATCACGCATATCCCGTGTTTCTCCGCACTTGGGTCGGTGTCGGGGGCTCCGGTCCGGTCGGTGGCGTGTTCTGGGACCGTAGGCCTGAGGTCCCGAGGGTGTCGGGGGCGTTCGAGAGCGCGCCCGCGGGGAACGGCGGCCGCCTCAGAGGGAGACGGCCTTGCCCTGGCCGGTCGGATACCAGGTGAGCTGCGCGGTGTACTTGCCGGTGCCGGACAGGACGTAGCGGAACGACCCGCCGTGGGGAACGGGCACCGTCAGGCTCTGCGGTGAACCGGAGTTCTCCGAGGTGGCCTGGTAGAAGCGCGGTTTTCCCTCCCCCGCCTGCGGCGCTCCGTCCCCGTGAGCCCCGCTCCGGGCCTTGGGCAGGGTCACGGTGACCGTCACCACCGCCGGGGTACTGGCGTGGTCGCTCCTGATGCTGGCCGCGAGCGTCCCGTCGGTGGGCACCTTGAACGTCTTGGCCTCCTTGTTGTTCTGCGGTGTGGTGATCGTGCGGATCGCCTGGGGTGTGCCGAGCAGCCGGACCGAGCCGTTGGCCCTGATGCTTCCGACCTTGAGGTCGGCGTTGGAGGCCGTGACCGCGCAGGTGAGCCCCTGGGTCGTCTTGACCTGTTGTTCGGTCCACTCCGCCAGGAGCATGTAGGCGGTGGTCTCCTTGGGGGCGTGCTCGTACTTGCCGTTGCCCTGGTCGTCCATGATCGACCGGCCGTTCTGCTTGTGGCCGGGGTCGCCCACCTCGTGGACCTCGTTGCCGCAGTAGAGCCAGTACCGCAGGCCGTCCTTGCGGGGGCGGGGCAGTCCTTTCCAGGTGAGGACGACCTTGTTGCGGTTCGGGTCCTTGACGTCGACGTGGGTGATGCTCGGCCGGAAGTCGGACATCTTGCTCTCCGCCGTCTTGACGAGCGTCGTCTGGGAGGCGGTCCGCGACGCGCCCTCGGGTCCGTCGGTCTCGACCTCGGCGCCCAGGGTCACGGTTCCGACCGGGGCACTGGGTTCGATACCGGTCAGTGCGAGGGTGAGGGGCTCGTCGTACCCCAGTTCGCGGTGGTGGTCGGGGGTGAGCGTCAGGACGCCGCCCCGCTGGTCGTGGCCGAGGTCCCACCCCTGCTGGACCAGTTCCGGGGTCCGCCCCGGGGCCAGGAGGTCGCCGGGGCCCGAACCGGTCGGGAGCGTGAGCCGCACGCTCCTCAGGACCAGGGGGTGCGGGCCGGTGTTGGTGACGGTCAGGTGCAGGACCTCGCCGCCCTCCCGTCCGACGAGGAACAATCCCGGTGTGCCGGTGTGGACGACCGCCCGCACCGCTGACGTGGAGGTCCCGTCACTCATCGCTGCTCTCCTTGCTCGTCCGTCGCGGCTCCTCCCGCGGGGTGTAGGTGAGGTAGCCCGTGCGTGCCTGCCTGGTGTCGGTGCTGAACTCGGGTGCTCCGGAGCCCACGAGCGGCAGGTTCCGCCACGGCTCCGGGCCGGTGACCCGCTCGCTCCACGACCACGAGCCCTCCTGGGAGGACGCGCGCGGCAGCGCGGCGCCGACCTGCCCGGGCGCTCCCGGGCCGGGAGCCGCGGCGCGCACGTCCATGAGGAGCGGGCCGGTCCGGACCGCGTGGTCGACGCGGGGCAGCCCGTTGCGGAGGTAGTGCTCGGGCAGGCGCGCGCTGTACACCGGGAGGATGTCGCTGGTCACGTGCAGCGCGGCCCACGGGTCCAGGAGCAGGGTCAGCCACGCGTGGAACCGGGACGCCTGGGAGGGGTCGTCCGCCCGCAGGGCCGGGTCGCCGGACGTGTCGATCGGGCGGACGTAGGTCGGCTTCTCCAGGCCGGAGCAGTGCCCGCTCCACAGCCTCCGGTAGTCGGTGGCGGGCTGGTTGGGCTGGGTCGGGAGGAAGTAGCCGACCAGGCCGTCCGTGCGCCAGGAGGAGGCGCCGAGGCGGACCGGCCACCGCAGGGTGCGCAGCGGGTTCTTGTCGTCGGCCGAGGGACCGAGCCTCTGCCGGTCCCAGGCGGCGTCGGGCAGCGGTGGGGCCTGGAGCTCCAGCCGGAGCCTGGCCCTGGCCACCGCCACCGGCCGCCCACCGACCAGGGCCGGGGCGGGGTCGCGGCGCATGCCGGACACGCTGATCGTGCGCTGCGCCCGCGTGATCGCGGCCACCAGCTCCCGTACCTGTCCCGGAGCACCGGTCAGCAGCGGTGCGAGCAGGGGGCCCAGGTGCGGGTGCGCGTCGGTGAACTCCCGGCTCAGCACGGAACGCGCGGTCGTCCACGGGGAGCCCGGCAGCGGAAGCCAGATCGGGTTCGTGCCGGTGCCGGGCACGAGTTCGCCGAGGCCGCGTCCGCGGTTGTCGTGGACCAGGAGTGTGCCGTCGCGGTGGTCGGGGACCAACCATCCGCAGACGGGCGTCTCGGGTCCGAGGTGGCCGGTGATCTCCAGGTCGCGGTGGTCGTCGCGGGTGGAGAGCCATTCCAGGCCGATCCTGGCCGGCTGCTGGATCCTCGGCGGCAGCTGGACCAGTTGGTGCTTGCGGTCGGCGTCCACGGGTGTGTCCGGCGTGGTGGTCCGCGAGCGCTGGGGGAGGAGCCGTTTGTGGTTGTCGTCCAGTGTGCTGGCCAGGACCAGGGGCTGGCCGAACCGGTCGATCAGCTCCAGGGAGGTGAACAGGAACTGGTTGGCGCGTACCGGGGAGAAGGGGGTCTGGCCGTTGAGGGGGTCGGGCACGTCCGCCCCCGGCAGGGGCAGCCGCCCCAGTGTCCGCTCCGCGTCCTCCAGGCCGACCCGGCTGACGGGGGAGCGCCGCGCCAGCCAGGGGTTGAGACCCGTGAGGGACTGCGAGACGAACTGTTCCCGCCTGGTCCGCGCCAGGAGCTTGACCAGTTCCTTCTTGAGGTCGGCGTTTCTGGTGGGGTAGTTGTCGACCCGCCCGGCGACGGTGAAGGCGGAGAGGTCGGAGAGCAGGCTGCGGCCGCGCCAGGAGGCGGCCGAGCTGTGCTCACCGCCCTTCCACCGGTACCGGACGCCGTCGAACTCCCACTGCCGTTTCCCGTTCTTGTCCAGGAGCGGCAGGGCGTGGCTCGTGATCTTGAAGTCCAGGAACATCGGCGCCCAGGGCTGGTCGCCCAGGGCGCAGAACTCCGGCCAGGACGCCGTCGCGTGCTCCGCGGTCCTGATCACGTCCTGGGTGTGCCGGGGCACCAGTTCGCTCAGGGCGCCCCGGGCGTCCTTCGAGGCCAGGCGCACCCTGCGGGCCACCCGGTCCAGGACCCCGAACTCCGTGAGCAGTGCGGGCAGGGGAGCCCAGGGCAGGTGCGTGGCGAGCCTGTCCAGGTTGGCCTTGACCGTGCCGGACGGTTCGGGGAACCGGGTGTTCTCGTCGAGTTTCTTCCCGGGCACCACCGAGGCGATCAGACCGGAGGGAACCCGGCAGGGGAGTTTCGAGCGGCGCTCCGGACCGGCCGCCGCTCCGAGGCCGCGCAGCAGCACGGTCGGGTCCTCGGGCTGGGAGAAGGGCTGTCGGGGCCGTCGCCTGAGCACGCGGTTGTCGGGCAGGCCCGCCTTGCGGGCGTACGCGGCGGCGCTGGCGGCGAGTTCCTCGGGGGTGTCCCCCTGGGGCACACGGCCGTACAGGCTGGGCACGGGGGGTTGGGCGTGGGGGTCCCCGACGAAGCACTCCCTGTGCAGCTTCGCGATCTGTCCCGCCGTCGTGGTGACGGCTTCGCCGAAGTCCGTTCCGCCGGGTTTCTTGGGGTGGCCCTGCAACCACCACAGGGTGAACAGGCGCTCACGCAGGTCCGCCAGGCGCCGGATCGCGGTGTCGTAGGCGTCCTGGTCCTCGTTGAGTCCCTCGACGACGACGTGTTCGGGGGGACCGGTGAGCGCCGAGGGGCCCTTGCCGGGCGCGTCGCCCAGGGACCAGGTGAAGCCGCCGGGCACGGGGGTGAACCAGGTGCGGTGGGACGCGGCGTGCAGTACCCCCTCCCTGTCCTTGCGGGTGACGGCGTCGTCCAGCTCGTCCAGGCAGCCCGCCTCGAAGGCGGTCCGGAACAGCCGCCAGTGCTCCGCGTTCTCGAACCCCGGGGGCGCCTGCTCCAGGATCGCGGAGCGGGCGTCGACCGTGCCGTTGCCGAGGCCGAGCCTGACCTTGTTGACCTCCGGGCGCGAGGGCTTGCCGCCCTCGGGCCGGCTCTGCGTCTGCCAGTGCCGGTCCAGCAGGGTCCCCGCGTACAGCGACCGCTGTAGGCCGCCGGTCGGGGTGCCCTCGGGGAGCCGCCACCTCAGCGCGTCCAGGAGTGCGGCGACGCGTTCCTCGTCGCTGTACCCGGGATCGTCCAGGCCGTGGAAGTCCAGTACCGCTTCGGTGTGGGGCGGGGCGAGGGCGTCGTCCTCCCATCGGGAGTACCAGCCCACGACGAGGTAGCTCAGCCGCCCGGCCGCGAGCTTGACCCCTGCGCTGGCGAGGGGGTCGTGGAGGGAGAACACGTCCTCGTTGTAGGGCTGGAAGCCGGCGAACACCGGGATGCCCGGGCCGATCGCCGTCAGCCGGTCCTCGTGCGGCAGGCGGTCCTGCGCCTTCGGGTCCCATTCCTGTGTCAGCAGGTCGTACTTGCGGCCGATACGGGTGGCCTTCCCGCCGCCCCTGTCGTAGTAGGGCGAGGTGGCCTTCTCCTCGTCCAGGTAGTCACCGCAGACCATCCAGGCCGCGAGCCCGGGCTGGTCGGGCCGGGCGTCGGGGCGGTGGACCCGCAGCACGAGCCACCGGTTGGGGACCTGCGGGAAGACCGCCGAGTCCCACTCCGGGACGGGGCCGCGGCTCAGGTCGACGCGGCCCTCGGTGAGGGCCTGCGGCAGCTGCCAGTGCAGGTACATCCCGTCGTCGGAGTCCTCACCGAACGAGGTGTAGTCGTTGTTCGGGTCCTCGGGGTGGCGGCGGCGTGTGGAGAAGTCCAGTTCCCAGCGTCGGACGGTGTCGTCGCGGACGGGCTTGTTGACCATCCATCCGCTGACCTCGACCGGGACCACGGCGCACGTGGGAGGTGCCATCACTCGGACTCCTTCGGCTGGGACACGGGGGCGGGCACACCCTTGGGGGAGAAGACCAGTTGGCAGGGGCTGTTGAGCAGTTGCAGGCCCACGGCGGAGGTGGGCAGGGCGTCGTCCTTGGCGCACTGACCGGCCTTGTGGAGGCGGTCGCGGAGCGCCTTGACGAGGGTGTCGTCCTCCTTGGCGTCGGCGGTGCCGATGCGCAGGACCTCGCGTGCCCGCCCGCTCTCGCCGCGTGTGCGCAGCAGCTCCCGGCCGTATTCGAGCCGGGCCTTGTCGATGGTCTCGCCGACCCTCTTGCCGCCTTCGGCCTTCAGGTAGCGCAGGTTGAGGAAGTCCCTGCCGTTGCTCGTTCCGTCGGGGCCGAAGCTCAGGGCGTGGCCGGGTTCGCGCAGGACGACGTCGGTCGGCATCCGCGTGAACGTCAGCAGGAGGAGGTCGGGGGCCAGGCTCAGGGGCGGCCCGAACATCACGTCGACGGGGTCGCCGTTCTTCGTCTCCGTCCGGGTGGCGCTGATCGCCAAGCCGGGCCAGTCGCGGACCAGGGCCGAGCGGACGAACATCCCGGCCTCGGGGAGCTTCACCTTCTCGCGCAACCGCTCCAGGAGGAGGGCGCCCAGTTCCCCGCCCGGGGCCCCGCGTGTGCCCGTGGCCACCGCTCCGGCGGCCACCGCGTCGAACCACCGGGGGTCCAGGACGAACACGCGCGCGCTGTCGGGCGGGAGCATGCGGGCGTCCGGGACGACGTGGTCGAAGGGCAGGGCGCGGATCAGGGAGGCGAAGCCGAGACCGGCCTCGTCGAGGTCGCGTGCCCTGTCGGCGGCGAGAGCGCGGACCAGCGCGCCGGCCACGCTGTCGGCGGGCGCGTCCAGGACGGCCTTCACCGCCTCCGAGGGGGAGTCGGGGAGAGGGGGCGCCGGTGCGGAGGAGTCGGCGCTCAGGAGCGCTGGCGAGACGTGCGGGACGAGGCCGCGGCGGAACTCCTCGTCCGCGCCGTTGCCGCGGCGCAGGGTTCCCAGGGCCTCGGCCAGTTCCGCGCCCGTCGGCTCCCCGTCTCCGGGGAGGGGTTTGAGGGCGTCGGGGTGGCGGGCCAGCGCGTGCGCCAGGTCGAGCCCGTCGTGGCACAGGTCCAGGAGCCCCTTGGCCACCGCCGGGTCGGCCAGCGCGAGGACGCGGCCGAGGGCGAAGGCGGAGGCGTAGGAGACGTCGAAGCAGCCGTGCTCGGGCAGGTGGACCAGGGCGTCGGATTCGCGGCCGTAGGAGCGGGGGTCGTCCGGCAGGGGGCGCGGCGTCGCCGGGACGCACGGCCCGCGGTACCAGCCCACGGTGGTGCTGCCGTCCGGCAGATGGTGGTTGACCGGGACGAATCCGTCGTCGATCCGCCGTTGCGCGTGGGCCTGCGCCGTTCCGCTCCCGGAGACGGTGTGCGGCAGTCTCAGGGAGAAGCGGCCGGAGCTGTTGTCGGCGATCTGCTTGGCGACGGTGGCGAAGGTGGCCTTGGCGGCCTTGCGCGAGACGAAGGAGGACGACCACAGGGAGATCAGCCGGACCCTCTCGGCTTCGGGCTGCCCGGTCGAGGAGGGGGGTTTCCTCCCGTCGAGTCGGGTGGTGAAGCCCTCCAGGGACACCAGGTGGGCGATGTAGCGCCCGTCGGAGCGGGGCAGGCGGTTGCTGAGCAGGACCGCGCCCCTGGTCGGGACCTCGGGGTCGGCCATGGCGGGGGCCAGGCTGGGCGTGATCGTGCGCTGCACGTGCGCCAGGGGGGCCAGTTCCCCGAGGCGCGGGGTGAGGTCCACGAACACGGCCGCGGGCAGGTCGACGGTCCTGCAGTTGGTGACGCCCTCCGGGATGGGCTCGTAGGGCAGGTCGGGCAGGGCCGTGCCCGATTCGGAGTAGGTGCGCTTGCCCTCCTTGTCCAGCACCAGGGTGGCCGCGGGCTGGGGCCGCGCGCCGTCGGGGGTGAGGGCCGAGTCCGGCAGTTCGGACTCGTGCAGCACCAGCAGCGCCATCCAGGGGAACCGCTCGCCCTCCTTCATCGTGCGCTGCCAGGGCAGGGTGGGGTCGGTGAGCACCACGTGGGGCAGCACGAAGGAGAAATCGCCGGTCGAGCCGGGGTTGGGGAAACCGGTGTGGACCACCGACGGGTCGAGGGCGAAGCGGGGCCCGTGCACGTGGAACGCCTGCTGCGGCGCCCGGAACGGGGTACGGAAGTCCTTTCCCGTGCCGTCCTTGCCGCTGATCTCCTGGGCGAGGTCGATCGTGTAGCGGCCCGCGGCGACCGACGGTTCTGCGTTGTCTGCCAGGGTCACCGCGCGGTCGGTCGTGGTCGGGACCGCGGGTCCGGGAGCGCTCATGAGGTGCTCGTCTCCTTTCCGGACAGTGTCAGGGGTTCGCTGCGCAGGTGGGCGTGCAGGTCGTTCACGTAGCCGGTCAGCGGGTCGTTGGCCAGCGGTGTCGCGCCGGACGGGACCACTCCGCTCTGGGACAGCAGCGAGATGAGGGAGCGGCGCTCGGTGTTCGCCTGATCCGCCGCCAGGCGCTTGCGGACCTGCTCGCGCGCGTCCTGTGGCCGGGTCGGGCCCTTGGGCGCGGACCCGGCGGAGGGCAGGCGGGGCCCGTACTCGGCCTCGGTGCCCAGGGCGTGTTCGCTGGTGGTGTAGAGGGGGACGGGTTCGGAGGGCCGGGGAGCACGCACCCGCACCCCCGAGGTCCGGTCGAGCCGCTCCTGATCCGGGTCCGGGAGGGCGGGCCGCTCCCCGGCGCCGAGCGGGGATCCCCACAGGGCCCGGGGCACCGGGGAGTCGACGAGTTCGACCGTCCAGCCCCGGGACCGGAAGTCGAAGAGGCCGCCCTGGTGGCGCAGGGTGACGGAGCACTCCGAGGCGAAGGACGCGGCGCCCACGGGACGGATGGACAGCTCGCTCTTCCCGCGTCCGGTGTGGGTGTCGTAGGCGTCCTTGCCCTGGACCCTGCCCAGAGGGAGGGTGACGGTGCCCAGGGGCACCGAGGAACGGCACTGGAAGGCGAACCCCGTGCGGTCCAGGTACCAGGGCTGCCCCGGCTCGGGCGCCTCCTTGGCGGTGGGAAGCAGGCCCTCCTCGGGTAGGACCTGCACCACGGTCCGGTCCAGGAGCTGCTTGCGGAAGGTGTCGATGTCGAGGTAGCGGGGGGACGTGGGGCGGGGTTCGCCGAACTTGATGTGGACCCCGTAGCCGCAGATCCTCGCGGTGGCGATCCCGCCGGTGGGCGGGCCCCACAGTTCCAGGTCCACCTTCTTCTCACCGCGCAGGGTCACCAGCAGGTTGATCTTCGCCCTGATGAGCACCCGGACGGTGACCCAGTAGGAGAAAGGCTCCCACTGCACCAGCGCGTGGATCTCCACCTCGCACGAGGCCTCCACCGGGCCGCTGCTGTAGCTGATCTCGGTCCTGGTGCCGAGCATGAACGCCGACGGCGTCAGGGCCGCGTAGGCCGAGCCGCGCAGGGTCACCGAGTCCGAGGGAGTCCACGCCAGCGACAGGCGCCGCGGCAGCGGATAGTGCCCGGGCACCGGGTAGTGGGGGTGGTACCCGCCCACGGAGAACACGAAGTCACCGGGATGGGCGCTCGCGCCGAACCACACGCACAGGGCGGCGTCGCCCGAGAGCGTGCACGACTCGTGCACCACGAAGGACCCCGGGGCGATCGCCGCGAAGACCCGGAGCACGTCCTCGCGTCCGGAGTACGTGGCGGCCAGCACCAGGTCCACGCGCGCGAAGCTGGTCTTGACGGACTTGCTGGGCGGGAACTTCGCGCCCAGCCGTCCGAACACGCCGACGCTGAAGTTCCGGCCCCCGGAGGTGCTGAACTCCACCAGGGCCAGCGCCTGGCCGTCGAGCAGGGAGAAGGAGTTGAAGTCCAGCCCGGCCGCCAACCAGACCTGGCCCTGAGCGTCCCTGATCCAGGGGTTGGAGCCGCCGGTGAGCGCGGTCAGAGCCTTGAGCGGGTCGCCGTGCTCGGAGGAGTGGCCCGGCATGAGCGGGAAGTCGGAGACCTCCTCCAGGGCCACCGGCCGCACGGTGCTGTTGTAGCCGAAACCGGCCGCGCCGCCGGTGATCCGGAACGGGGGCGGCCCGATGCCCTGGCCGTTGTTCGTGCCCAGGCGGGCGAACAGGAACAGCGACGGCGGCCTGCCGGTCGGCTTGGCGTAGCGACCGGCGGCCTGTGCGCCCAGCGCCGGGGTGACGACCACGGCTCCGCCCTCCACCACGAGGTCGTATCCGGCCGCCTGGCGGTAGACGAGCATCCCGGCGACCTTCACCGGGGCGCGGGAGTAGGCGATGCCCAGGCCTTCGATGCACACCGAGATCCGTTCGGGGGTGCCCGGCGAGAAGCCGATGCCCATGCCGCGTCCCAGTACGGAGAGCCCGGAGGCGTCCATCCCGGCGTCCACCAGCAGCCACAGTCTGCCCGCGGCCACGCGGACCCCGAGCCGTTCCACCCGGACCGGGCCCACCGCGCGGCCGAGGTCGTACCAGACGGTGGGGTCGGTGCCGTCCCCGATCGGTACGGGGCTCTCGTCCCGGACCGCGAGCACCTGTTTCCTCTTGGTGGAGGCGAGCCAGCGGCTCTCCGCTCCGACGCGCACCCGGAGTTCGTAGGACAGGGTCAGACCGGGTGTGATCGCGGGCGGGTCCGACGTGTGCACCCGCTTCAGCAGCGCGGAGGCGGCCTTGGCCTGGTCCTCGGTGAACGCGGGTCTGGCGGCAAGGACGCGGACGGCGCTGATCCGCACGTCCACGTCCCTGGGGATGTGCGAGCCCACGACGGGGAGGTTGGACAGCCCGGCCGACATCCGCGCCTCGGCCGCCACGACGGCGGGCGAGGGGGCGCCGGAAAGCAGCGCGCCGCTGATGCGGCCCCTGTCCGAGTCCGCCGACCACGCGGCTCCGGTCTTGTCGGCGGTGAGGGCGATCCTCCTCAGGCCCAGCGCCTCCACACCGGCCACTCCGGGATCGGGGACCCCCAGGGCGCGCGCCAGGTCGCCGAACGGCAGCGCCCCGCCCTCCCCGGCTTCCCAGCTGGCGGTCAGGGAACCGCTGCCCTGGGCGCTGACGGTGAGGACGAGGTCGCGGGCGGGCCGGTCCTTCGAGGCGGGAACGGTCACGTGCAGCAGGCCGGACACCTGGGAGGTGTAGGACCCCGTCTTCTTGCTGATCCGGATCCGCACTTCGAGGACGGCCTCGGCGCCGCCGATGGTGACGTCGGCGAGACAGCCCACGGTGAGGGCGGTGAAGGGGTGGTCGAACTCGACGGTCACGTCCTTGACCGTGAGCCCTTCGAGTTCCTTGGGGGACTGCACTCCGAAGGGCTCCAGCAGCTGTGCGGGTTTGAGGTCGTGCCCTTTACCGAGGAACCGCCACGTCGTGTCCTTCTTCGCGTACGCGGCTTCGAGAGTGACGCGGCCGGTCGTGCCTACCGACGTGACGGCGGTCAGCGCGACGTCCCCGAGCGTGCCGCCGGTGCCGGAGGCGTCGAGCAGTACGTTTCGCAGGGCGAACTCGTCCCCGGCCACCTTCCAGGACCCGGTGGCGAACTGGACGCGGAACGGGCGCTGTTTGCCCTCGGTCTGTTTCAGGTCCGCCCATATCCGGGCCGCGTCCACGTCGACGTCCGGAACGGCCTGGTCGAGGCCGAAGGGGGTGAGCAGGGCCCGTAGTTTCGCCGGTCGTGTCAGTCCGGCGGAGAAGTCGCCGCGGGGCCACTCCACCTCCGCGTCGACGTCGGCCTTGTCGCCCCAGCGCGCGAGGGCGGCGACCGTGGCGCGCACGCGGCGTTCGGCGTCGGTGGGGCGGGAGACGGAGAACTCCACACGCAGGTTCTCCATCTCCACCAGTCCGGGAAGGACCTGCAGGGATGCCTGCCCGCCCACCCCGACCGCGAGTGCCGGGAGCAGGGGCGTGGGCTGGTCGTGCCCGAGGGCGAGGGTGAGGGCCACGTCGGTCAGGTCGGGTGCGCCCCAGGTGACGCCCGTGAGCTGGGGCAGGGCGAACACCGCCGGGTCGGACGTCTTCGCTCCGACCAGCGGGTTGAGGTCGGCCATCCTCGACAGTCGGATCTTCGTGTCGGAGGCCGTGAGCGTCCACCGGCGCAGGGCGTCGGCCGTCCGGGCCGTCAGCCGGGTGGAGCCGAGCCCGCCGGGGAGGGTGAGCGTGGTGGCCAGTTCCGCACCGGCCTTCGAGTTGTCGGCGGTGAGGGTGAGCTCGGGGGCAGTCACGCCGACCGTCGTCATCCACGATCGTTGCGGGAGTGTCGCCTTCAGGGTCATTCCCGTGACGGTGTTCCCGGACTCGGTGAAGGCCAGCGTGCACGCGAAGGACTGGGCCACCGCCCCGAGGCGCACCTGGACGGTGCCGGACGCCTGGAGGCCGTTGGCCGCGGTGACCTTGATCCTCACCGTGCGCTCGGGAAGGCAGCGGCCGAACTCGGCGGAGTCGCCCTTCAGGGGTAGGTCGGCCAAGGGCAGGCTCAGGGACCCGCCGACGGACTGTTTCAGCTTCTGGCGGAGCTCATCGGGTGTGTAGGCCATGGCGGCGCTCCTGGGTTCGGGGTCCGGTCCGTGCCGGGTGGCCGGACCGTGAGGACGTGTGCGACACGTCAGCTCCTCCAGATCTGGACGTACTTGTCGTCACTCCATGCCAGGCGCCAGAACCAGTTGCCGCCGACCCACTCCGGTATTTTTCTCCCTCCGACCTTCGTCGTCCTCTTTTCGATCAACGTGGTGCACAGGACCTGCTGGGTGCTGGCGACGGAGAAGTCCTTGACCGCCGGGGTGTCGTCGAAGAAGGCGTATTTGTGTGCGGCCATGGGTCCCGGTTTCGTCCACTTGGCCCATGTCTCGATGTTGTCCAGGTGTGTTCTGCTCGGCATTCCGGTTCCGCCGACACCGAATCCCCTGGTGTCCGAACTGGCGAGCACGCCGTCAGGGGTGATCGCCTCCACCCACTTCTTGGATGTGGACGACGTGCTGCCGTGGTGACCCATCTTCAGCAGGGTCAGGTAATCCTTCGAAAGGATCTTGGAGCCGCTCGCGGCGGTGCCCGCGATGATGCTCAGTTCGGTGTCCTCGGTCGCGTCGCCCATGAGGAAAATCTTGTAGTTTCTTCCCTTTTTTCCTGGATCTGTTCCCAGGAGCAGGACTACGCTGTCGGTGTTCACGGAGTGGCTCGTGCGGCTCCTGGTCCCGATGGTCCCCGACGAGTTCATGGACAGCAGCCACAGCTTGTGACCGTACTCGTCGAGTACGAGGGGCGCGTTCATCGAGCTGTCGAGGGGGAGGACCGGGTTGGCCTTCTTCGCGGTCTCCATGTCCGTGAGGAACTTGGTGAGGTCGATTCCCCTGCGCTTGTACTCCGTGAGGCTTCCGGAGTAGATGACATTGTCTACTTTGGCACACTTTTTCAAGACGTCGGGAACCATGTTGTAGTGGTCCGTGTCGGGGTGGGTGAGGACGAGCCAGTCGATCTTTCCGCCCGCCGCCTTGGCGTAGTAGTCGACCACATCCTCCACGTTCGGCCTGACGGTGCTCTTGCTCTTCGTCGATCCGGCGTCCACGACGACCAGGGAACCGTTCTTTTTCGGAGGTTTCCAGCCCTTGGGGTAGAAGCTTCCGAAGTCGGACGCGGCAGTGCCTTTCCTGTCGTAGAAGTAGAGGATGGTGCAGTCTCCCTGACCCACGTCCAGGAACACCACGTCGACAGCCATCGGATCACTCCATAATCGTCGGAAAGGGTGTTTGCGGTCTGGTGGGAAAGGGGTCTCTCTGCTTCTCCGCCGACGGGTGCGGCGGGGCCTCAATCGCGTTGGCGGGTATCCTCGCGGTTCGGGCGTACTGGCGGGACGCCGTGATTCCTCGTGTCAGGCGGCAACCGTACCAAGGGCACGGGTGCCGTTCCAGGAACGATACGTCCGTGTGGTGTCCACGTCGTGGACGCGTCGGCTTTCCTCTCGCTCGTGGGGTGGGCGTACTTGTGTGGCTGAGGGGGATATTTATTGTTTTTTCGAAACTCGGCTGTCGGAATGCGTTCCGGGGGGAAGGTGCTGGTTCCCGGAGTGCTTTTGCTCCTTTTCCGGTCTTGGGAAAGGGTGGCCATCCGGGTATTCGTGTGCACGGTGAAGTTTTGGTGCGAAGCCTCGGAACCAGTGGAAACCGGGCTCGGGGTCCCGGGCCGGGGCGCGCCTGCCGACAGGTGATCGTTTCGGTTACGGTCTGTCTTGCCGTCCCGACTGGCGCAACCGTTTCCGTCTCCGGCGGGGCTGCGCCCGTGTGGGACCGCTTCCGGGAACGCGTGCGGGGTCGTGGTCGGCCTGGGAACCGGGGGAACGCTGCGAGCCCGGGCGGCATCGCTGCGGCTCGACGACGGCTCATGGCACCTGCCGGGGCCGGTCGCCGCGCCGACGCGCTGACCCCAGGCAGACTCCTTCTTGGTCACGGAAGGTGACTAAGGCTGCGCCGATCTGCAGACATCACCACAGTGGCGCCCTTGTCTCGTGCCGGGTTCTTTAGAGGCTTTGGTGTGTCCTGCGTTCTTCGGAGCCGGATTTCTGGATTCTGGGACCACGTGACCTCAAGGAGGCAGTGTGGGACGTCGTGAATACCCCGCCGAGTTCCGCCGCAAGGTCCTGGAGCTGCTCGAAGCGGGGCGCAGCGTCGCGGACGTGGCACGTGACCTGGGCATCAGCACCGAGGCGGTCTATGCCTGGCGGTGCCAGGACCGTATCGACCAAGGCCTGGCCCCGGCCTGACCAGCGCTGAGAAGACCGAGCTGGCCGCGGCGAACAAGCGCATCGCCGAGGTGGAGTTTGGTGCTCAGCCCGTCCCGGGAGCGGCCCAGGGCCTCGGCCCTGTCCACTTCGTCCCGCGCTGTTTCCCTTTTTTCGCCGCTCCGGCGGCGTGCTGGTGGGCACGGACTCTGGTGGAGTCGATCCTGAGGCTGAGTTCCTCGCCGCTGTCGGCGTCGATGCGCAGCCGGTTGGCGATGCGTTTGCGGCGGTGGTCGGCCCACTTCCTGCCCCTGCGCGGGTTGGTGGGCATGGGCGGGGCGAGCAGGGCCCACCCGGCATCGGAGAGTTCACGGACGTCCGGGCACGCCATCCACGGTGCCAGAGCAGGCTCTATGCCGACCGCGGCACGCAGAGGGCGGCCAGCTTGGTGGGCCCGGACCATGGTCGCAACCCCGATTGGTCGTCATGGAAGCCCGCGCGTGTTCCGATAAATCTTACGGCATAAGATTAGTGTTGGCGCGAAACATACCTTGTAAGAAGCTGAGAGGGGTATGGACTTGTGGCTGGAACAATCATGGTGCTGACACACATGTCACTGATCCGGCAAAGCGGTCGTCTGCGCCAGCTGGCGGCCGTGTGCGCTCTGAGGGCGAACACGGCGTCCTTCGTTTCGAGCTGTCATGAGAGACGACACGAGCGTGCCGTCCCCGGCCGGGATGGGGAGAGGGGTTCTCAGGCCGGCCTATGCGGTTCTGTGTCCCTCCTTCCCGTACTAAGGAGGAATGTGTGAGGCGCGTGAGCACCCCTGCCGGGTACGGGGAAGTGGACAGGGCCGATCTCGCTGTTGCCACGCACAGCGGTACCGTGCTCGGCAGGACCGAGGACAATGTCCATGTGTTCCGGGGTATTCCGTACGCGATGCCGCCCCGGGGGCCCCTGCGGTTCCAGCCGCCTCGGCCGGTTGAACCCTGGACCGGCGTGCGCAAGACCGTCGAGTTCGGCCCCACCGCTGCGCAGCCGTCCTTTGCCCTGCCTGCGGGGTTGGATGAGTTCTACCCCACCGTGGACGGCAACGGCTGCCTCAACCTCAACGTCTGGACCGCTGACCTGGGACATGCTGGCCTGCCGGTCATGGTCTGGATCCACGGCGGCGGTTTCGACGGCGGTGGTAGCAGCATCTACGATGGAAGCCGCTTCGCCCGCGACGGAGTGGTGCTGGTGAGCGTCAACTACAGGCTGGGGGCTGAAGGGTTCTTGGCGTTGGGTGACGGGACCGCCAACCTAGGCCTGCTCGATCAGATTGCCGCGCTGGAGTGGGTGCGGGACAATATCGCGGCCTTTGGTGGCGATCCCGGTAACGTCACCGTGTTCGGGCAGTCCTCCGGTGCGATGTGCGCCGCCACCCTGCTCGCGATGCCCGCGGCAAGCGGCCTGTTCCGGCGCGCGATCCTGCAAAGTGGGGCCGGCAACTTCGTTCAGACACCTGAGACCGCGCGCCACGTGGGGCAGCTCTTGGCGGAGGCGCTCGGCGTCCAGCCCACACAAGAGGCGATCGCGTCCGCTTCCCCGGCATTGCTTCTGGAGGCCCAGATGGACTTGATGCCGCAGCTAGCCCTCCGCCCCGACCCGCGGCGCTGGAACGGTGAACCGGGCGCTCGCGTGACCGCCTGGCAGCCGGTGGTCGACGGACGCACCCTGCCCGGACGGCCCATTGACCTAGTCAGGGCCGGCGCGTCCGCCAACGTTGATGTCCTGCTCGGTACCAACACCGAGGAAGGACGGCTCTCACTGGTGCCCTCCGGGGAGCTCGAAGCCGTTACCGAGAAGGACCTGGCCACCGCCATGCGGCTATACGAGCTTCCGGCCGAACGCGCGTCGGCCATTTACCGTCGAGGTGCTCCCGATGCGGGGCCGGGTGACATCCTGGCGCTCCTCCAACGCGACTGGTGGTACCGTGCTCCCGCCTACCGGCTGGCCGAGGCCAGGGCTGTATCCGGGGTGCCGGTCCACATGTACGAGTTCGCCTGGCGTTCCCCCCGGTTTGACGGTCTGCTCGGTGCGTGCCACTTCCTGGAGGTCCCGTTTGTCTTCGACGTCCTGGACGACCCCCGATTCCAGGCGTTGACCGGGGAGGAACCACCACAGTCGCTTGCTGACACTATGCACGCCTCCTGGATCGCCTTCGCCACCCACGGCGATCCAGGCTGGCCCCACTACGACCTGCGGGAACGGACCGTCATGCGCTTCGACACCTTCGCGTCCCCCGTCCGCGACCCCTGGTCGGCAGAACGAGAACTCTGGGACGGCATCGACTAGGCACTGGTTCTGAACCGGTGAGATCGCCGGGCCAGATTCAGGTCGAGGAGACCAGGGTCTGGTCCGGCGAAGACCGCGGCCCGCTTGCCACGGCAGGTTGCGACCACTCAATCGAAGGTCGGTGGTCTACCCCCGTGGTCCTTTTGCGCCGGCGCTGCGGGTGCTGGCCCTCGGATGGGGCGATGTGCAGCGCACCGCAGACTCATGGCGACCGGGCCCGCCACCCGCCGCCGGGTGGCGGGCCCGGCTGAAATCACCTCCGACTGCGGGACCACGCTGCCACCATCGCCGTGGCTCCGGGGAGCAGAAGGATGAGGAGCAGCGTGAGCCCCAGCCACAGCGGGACGATCTGTTCGTAGGCCCCACCGCTGATTCCGGCAGTGGTGATCAGCGTGATCATGCCGAGGACGAAGAGCGTGGTCACGGTCGCCCGCACGCCACGACCCTTGCGCGCGGTCCAGATGGTCACAAGCCATCCCAGCAGCCCCACCGCGCCCACGGTCACGAGGTAGATGGCGATCGCGTTGCGGTCACCGGCTACCTCGGCCGGCCCCCAGTCGGGGTAGGCGGCCGCCACGTGTCGCTCGATCGAGCCGAAGATCCACAGGTCGAGCAGCGGCAGCACAATGCAGACCAGCTGCAGGCCCGCGCCGATCTGCGATGCCTGGACCACGGGCTGCCATCGCCCCGGGCGGGTCTCATTCTGCACGTCCATCAGAACCTTCCGTTTGCTCATGCGTTCTGCTGATGAGTCTCTTACGGTGTATGTTTGAGTTCCACGTTACTCTTACGCCGTAAGTTAATGCAAGGAGGAAGAGATGACGTCTCCTGACACCAACGCCGACCCGCCTGCAGACACCGGGAAGGGCGTGTCACGCCGTCTGCGCGGGCACCCATGGTGGACTCTGATCGCTGTCGCGCTCGGCGTGATGATGACCGATCTGAACATGACGATCGTTGCCGTGGCCAATCCGGCGCTGCAACGAGAGCTCGGCGCGTCCCTCACGGACGTGCAGTGGATCACCAACGCCTACCTGCTCGCCCTGGCGATCTCGCTTATCCCCGCAGGCAGGCTCGGCGACCGCTTCGGACACCGAACGGTCTTCCTCATCGGGGTGGCGGGCTTCGCGGTCACCGCTGCGTTCATCGCCGTCTCCGGCCACATGTGGTTGATGATCGCGCTGCGAGTGCTCCAGGGGGTGAGCGGCGCGCTCATCATGCCCTCCGGCCTGAGCCTGCTGCGCGCGACCTTCCCGGCCGAACGACTGACCATGGCGATCGGTGTCTACGGCATGGTGATCGGCGCCTCTACCGCGGCTGGGCCCCTGGTGGGAGGCCTGTTGGTGGAGCACGTCGGCTGGGAGTCGGTGTTCCTCCTCAACGTTCCGATCGGCGCGGTGATCTTGGCGCTGGGCCTGGCCGTGCTCAAGGCGCACCGCGTGGAGAACGCCACCCGTACCTTTGACGCCGCGGGGATCGCCCTGCTTAGCGCGGCCATGTTCTGCCTGCTTTGGCCCCTGGTGAACGCCGAAGCCCTGCGTCGCGGCGACGCGGGGACCTGGGCCTTCCTGGGCGCATCCGCGGTGCTGCTGGTGCTGTTCGTCCTGGTGGAGAGGCGGGCCGCCGAACCACTGCTGCCGCGCAGGCTGTTCGCCTCCGGGCCGCTTCTGGCCGGAGTGATACTGGTGGCGCTGATGGCCTTCGCGCTGGTCGGCGGGCTCTTCTTCATCACCTTCTACCTGCAGAACATCCAGGGGCTGGGAGCGGGCGAGAGTGGGCTGCGTCTGCTGCCGCTGACCGGCATGATGATCGTCGCCGCGCCCCTGGCTGGACGGCTGATCACTGCTGTCGGCGCGCGAATGCCGATGGTGGTCGGCATGCTCTTCACCGCCACGGCCCTGGTAGGTGTGGCGAACCTGGACGCGGGCTCCTCGACCGCCGTCACCCTGGGCTGGTTCGCCCTGCTGGGCCTGGGCATGGCGCCGGTGATTGTGGGGGCCACCGGCGTCATCGTTGGCAACGCGCCCATCGAACTGGCCGGGGTGGCCAGTGGTCTGCACCAGTCCGCCCTTCAGCTCGGCGGCAGTCTGGGCACCGCTGTGCTCAGCGGCGTGATGGCGGCGCGCGTGTCCACAGCCCTGCCCGACCGGTGGACCGACGCGGGTCTGGCCCCGCTGGAACCCGACGAACTGGGGGAGGCCGCCGAAGTGGTATCCGTTGGCGCCGCCCCGGTCCCCGAGGGCGCCTCGGCGCAGATCGCTGACCAGATCGCCGCGGTGGCGCAGGCTACCTTCCTTGATGGGATGACTGCGGCGTTCCTCGTCGCCGCAGGCGTCGCCCTAGTGGGCGCCTGCGTCGCCCTCCGTGTGAAGAGCGGTGCCACCTCTGAGTCGGATCTGACCCATTCCCAGTAAGAGGGCACGCTCATGCTTTCTCCGGCTCGGTGTCCACGGCCCGGCCACGGACACCGGCCCGGAGGAAGGGAGAACGCTCGACACCCCGTTCGTATTTCTATATCTTTGGCGAGGCTCAGTGAAAAACTGATTATTGAGAGGCCTAACTGAAATGGCGGATCAGATGGACTTCGGTCCAGAAATCACCTCCTATGTCCGGCGCGTTTCGCTGAGGGATGACCCGGTGTTGCGCGAGCTGCGTGAGGAGACGGCCGATCTCCCGATGGGGAAGGCGATGCAGGTCTCGGCTGAGGAAGGGCAGCTGCTGGCGCTGTTGGTGTCGGCCCTCGGAGCGCGGACGGTCCTGGAGATCGGCACCTTTACCGGTTATAGCGCGCTGTGCATGGCCCGTGCGCTTCCTCCCGGAGGGCGCGTCATCACGTGTGATATCAGCACGAAATGGTCGGACATCGGCCGAGAGTACTGGAGCCGGGCTGACGTTGAGGACCGCATCTCCTTGCGTGTCGGAGATGCGGCGGACACCCTCGGCTCGCTGCTGTCGGAATTGGGAGGCGAAGGAATCGACCTCGCGTTCATAGATGCCGACAAGGCGAATTACGAGAAGTACTACGAGAGTGTTCTCAAATTGGTGCGGCCCGGCGGTCTCATCGTCATCGACAACACGCTTTTTTTCGGTCGGGTGATCGACCCGGACGCGCGGGACGCAGACACCGAGGCGATCCGCCGACTGAACGAGGCACTGCACCGCGACCACCGGGTGGAGATCTCGCTCCTCCCGATGGCCGACGGCATCACACTCGTGCTCAAAAAGTTCGACTAGTGGTTGGGGTCGGCTTTCCGGCTCCGGCCAGGTCAACGGCGGTCAGGCGGATCACGGCGGTGGGCTCCTGGCGTTCGGGGCGCAGGTGCAGTCGCTGGACCGCTTCCGCCGGCGTCGGCAGCGCGGACGCCGCACAGGTGCAGTCCGCCTCCTCGTATCCGGCGAAGCGGTAGGCCACTTCCATCATGCGGTTGCGCTCGGTGCGCCGGAAGTCGGCGGCTATGTGCACACCGGCCCTAGCTGCCTGGTCTGACAGCCAGCCCAGGATTGCTGCGCCGGCTCCGAACGAGACCACACGGCAGGACGTCGCCAGCAGTTTGAGGTTCCACAGGCCGGGGAGTCGCTTGAGCAGAACCACTCCCACGGCGCCGTGTGGTCCGAACCGGTCCCGCATGGTCACGGTCAGGACCTCGTGGTCAGGATCGTCCATCAGCTCACGAAGAGCGGAGTCGGGGTAATGCACGCCTGTAGCGTTCATCTGGCTGGTGCGCAGGGTGAGCTCCTCGACCCGGGAGATCTCCTCGTCGCCCGCGCGACCGATGTCCATCGCGATGTCGAGGGTGCGCAGGAACTCCTCGTCAGGGCCCTTGAACTCGGCCTGCTCGGCTTCCCGGCGGAAGTTCGCCTGGTACATCCGCCGCCGTTGGGCCGAGTCCACAGTCACCCTGTCCGGACTGAACTCGGCCAGTCCGGGCAGTTTCAGCGCGTCCTCGGCCGCATAGCAGCGCACCTCCGGCAGATGGTGGGAGACCTCGGCACGCTCGGTCGGTTGGTCGTCGATGAACGCGATCGTTCCCTGGGCGAACCTCAGGCGGTCGGCGACCGCGGCCACCGACGCGGACTTGGGGCCCCAACCGATCCGGGGGAGGACGAAGTACTCGGCTATGCCCAGTTCCTCCAGTCGCTCCCAGGCAGGGGCGAAGTCGTTCTTGCTGGCGATGGACTGCAGGATGCCCCGGGAGTCGAGTTCGGCGACGATCTCACGGATCTCCTCGGGCAGCCACACCCGGTCGTCCTCCGAGAGCGTTCCCTTCCAAAGGGTGTTGTCCAGGTCCCAGACCAGGCATTTGACCAGAGTCGGTCGCTCTGACACGTGTCCTCCTGCGCTCAGACCGCTACGTTGAGGGCATGGCGGGCGAGGATCGTCTGGCTGATCTCGTTGCTGCCCTCGATGATCTCCATCAATTTGGCGTCTCGGTAGGCTCGGGCGACCACGTGGCTGTCGTCGGCCCCCCTCGAACCGAGCACCTGCACGGCGGAGGCCGCGCTCCGGGCGGCCTGTACGGAGCTGATGTACTTGGCCAGGACCGCTTCGGCCGCCAGGTCCACCCTGTTCTCGTCCCAGGCGCGGCTGGCGTGCTCGCAGGCGTGGGTCGCGGTACGCTCCGCCACCAGGAGTTCCGCCAAGAGGCGCCCGACCAACTGGTGGTCGGCCAGGGGGCGGCCGAACTGCTCGCGGTGTGCGGCGTGCGAGGTGGCGCTGCGCAGGCAGGCGCGCAGTATTCCCACGCACCCCCAGGCGACCGACATACGCCCGTAGGTCAGGGCGGTCGTGATGACCATCGGCAGGAGCAGGCCCTCACCGCCGAGCACGTTCTCGTTGGGCAGCGTGACGCCCGAGAAGTGCAGGTCGGCGTGGCCGGCGGCGCGGCAGCCCAGCGGAGCGGGCACCCGTTCGATCCGCACACCCGGAGCCGAGGCCGGCACCACCGCGAACGCCGCGCCGTCCTCGAAACGTGTCAGCACTAGGAGAAGATCGGCGTAACAGGCCGCGGTCACCCACTTCTTCTCCCCGTCGAGGACGATTCCGTTCCCCTTCCGGCGGGCCCGGGTGCCGATCGCGGCCAGGTCGCTGCCGGCTTCCGGCTCGGCGAAGCCGACGGCCGCGAGCCGGCCGGCGGTGAGCTGGGGTAGCAGGTCCTTGCGCTGTGCCGCGTCCCCCAATCGCTCGATGGTCCAGGCGGCCATGCCCTGGGAGGTCATGACACTCCTCAAGGAGCTGCACAGGGCACCGGCATGGGCGGTGAGCCGCCCGTTCCCCACGCTGTCGGCGCCTATGCCGCCATAATCGGTGAGCACCTGTGCGCACAGCAGCCCCTGGGCTCCGGCCTTGCGCAGGATCTCCTCGGGGATCCATCCCGAGCGGTCCCACTCCTCGGCGCTGTCCTCGGCCAGACCGGTGACCAGGCTCAGCGCCTCCTCCAGGCGGCTGTCGAGGTGTTCAGACATCGCCGGACGCACCCCGCAGACGGTGCACCAGCGCGGCCATGCGGTCCGCGGTGCGGAAGTTGTCCAGCTTCAGGTCAGGACCGCGCAGGTCCACCCCGTAGGTCTTCTCCAAGCGGGCCACCAGCTCCATCGCGAAGATCGAGGAGACCAGACCGGAGGCGAAGAGGTCGTGATCGGTTCCGACAGGGGTGTCGAAGCGTTCGGAGAGGTACGCCGACAGTTCCTCGGCGACGGCCTCGGCGCTTATCGGTGCTGCGGTGTTCGACTGATCGCTCATGTGGCTTCCTTTTCGTACTCGTAGAATCCGCGGCCGGACTTGCGGCCGAGGCGTCCCTCGTCCCTCATCCGCAGAAGCAGGTCGCAGGGGCGCGTCCGCTCGTCGCCGGTACGCTCGTGGAGCAGCGTGAGGGCGTCGACGAGGTTGTCGATGCCGATGATGTCGGCGGTGTACAGCGGCCCGGTGGAATGTCCCAGACAGCCCTGCAACAGCCGGTCCACCGACGCGGCGTCCGCAGTGCCCTCGGCCACCACGCGCGCCGCGTCGTTGATCATCGGGTGCAGGAGTCGGCTGGTGACGAAGCCGGGGCCGTCGCCTACCGTGACCGCCTCCCTGCCCAGGTCCGCCAGCAGATCGAGTACTGACCGCATGGCGGCCTCCGTGGACCGCGGCCCCTGGACGACCTCGACCATCGGGATGAGGTAAGTGGGATTCATGAAGTGGACGCCGACGAGCTCCCCCGGTCGGGTGAGGGCGTTGGCGAGCTCATTGATGGGGATTCCCGAGGTGTTGGTGATGAGCGGAGTCCCGGGAGGCACTGCGGCCTCGGCCTCGGCCAAGGCCTTCTTCTTGACCTCCGCCAGTTCGGTCACCGCCTCGACGACCGCTATGGCGTCTCCCAGCGCTGCGATCGAACCGGCGGTGGTGAGCTCCCCCTCAGTACGTCCGTCTGGGAGAGCGTCCATCAGTCGGGCGTGCTGGAGCCGCAGTCGGATACGCGACTTCACTTCGGCCAGGGCCGCTGTGCTGGTGTCGATCACCAGAGTGGAGATGCCGTGTCCAATGGCCAGGGCCGCGATGTTCGCACCCATGACTCCCGCCCCTAGGACGGCGAGCCTGTGCTGCGTTGCCACTGAACCTCCAAAGAACAGTAGGTGCTTTTACACGGTTGCGCTCGGGATTGCCGGCCCCAGGAACTTCGGAAAGCAGAGGAATTGCACGTAGAAATTTTTTGGACTTCTTGCTGGGGTCCGGTCTGATGTTGGTGTTAAGACTCGGTGCGTTCATCGAACAGTCACGCAACTCCGTGTGCGGCGGAGCCGTGTCCCTCGACTCCACGTGAACGTGTCCGAACGTCAAGATAGCAACAGCAGCAGATGGTACCGCGTAAGTCCAGAGCGTCTTCAACCGATGCGTAGTGGCCGGTTCCGGCCGTTTCAGTTCGGTGCATCCCCCTCCCTGGGCGCCGATCCTGGCCGGACTCGCGCAGGTCAGTGGCGATAGCCTTTTGTGCAACCGTAGGAATTGGATAGTTGCACACAAGATCATCGGAGTCGGCGTCCGTGCGGCCGAACCCGAGTGTTCTGCATTTCGGTTGTGTGCATCCGCAATGGCATGCATGATCCACCGTGGACGGACGGATCGCGGATCCGTCCCTCGCGGGAAGCCACGGCCGCCCTTGTACTCGGCGGCCGCGGTCGTCCACCGTCCGGCTGGTTCCGCGGCACGTCAATTCACCGGCCCCTTCGTGCGCAGATTCTGAGCGAAAGGAAGTTGCCATGCAGCCACCCCAAGGGAGACTTGGCGCTGAACAACCGCTCGCCGTCGTTGGGATGGCCGGACGCTTCCCGAAGGCCGAGGACACCGACGCGCTCTGGCGCCTGATCGTTGAAGGGCGCGATGCCATCGGCCCGGTCCCGGCTGACCGGTGGGACACAGGAGCCCAGTTGGACCCGCATCGGCGGATCCAAGACGTTGGTGGTTTCCTCGACGAGGTTGACGTCTTCGACGCCGCCTTCTTCGGCATCTCCCCTCGGGAGGCGGAGGTCATCGACCCCCAGCAGCGCCTCATGCTCGAAACGACCTGGCGTGCGCTGGAGGACGCCGGGGTTCCGGCCGGCTCGCTGACGGGCAGTCGCACGGGGGTCTATGTCGGGGCGTCCTGGCATGACTACGAACTCCTGCGCAAGGACATGGGCGCACCGGCCACCCAGCACAGCGCGGTGGGCAACGCCCTGGACATCGTCTCCGCGCGTGTGGCCTACTTCCTGGGGACCACGGGGCCGAGCATGACGGTCGAGACCGGCTGCTCCTCCTCGCTCGTCGCGCTGCACCTGGCTCGCCAGGCGCTGGCGGCCGGGGACATCGACGGAGCGATCGTGGGCGGCGTCAACCTCATCCTTGCTCCCGACGTCTCCATCGGACTCACTCACTTCGGCGGGCTCTCTCCAGGGGGACGGTGCAAGGCTTTCTCAGCGGACGCGGACGGTTTCGTCCGCGGCGAGGGGGTGGTCGCCGTCTACGTCAAACCTCTCGACCGCGCCCTGCGGGACGGGGACAGGGTCCGCGGCGTCATCACTGCCACCGCGGTTAACCAGGACGGCGGCGGCGAGAGCCTGGTGACGCCCCGTGCACGGGGCCAAGAGGACCTGCTGCGACAGATCTACGACCGCGAGGGCTTCCCCACTGCGGAGGTGGCCTACGTCGAGGCGCACGGTACTGGTACGCGGCGTGGGGACCCCGTCGAGGCCGGTGCTATCGGCCGGGTGCTGGGCAGTCGGCGGGGGAGTGCCGCGGGGCCGCTGCCGGTCGGATCGGTCAAGACGAATATTGGGCACCTGGAAGCGGTGGCAGGACTCGCCGGTCTGGTCAAGGCGCTGCTGGTCCTTGAGCACCGGGTGGTGCCGCCGAGCCTGCACGCCGAGGACCGCAATCCCGACATCCCCTTCGGCGAACTGAACCTGCGCGTCGTCAACGCTCCCGTGGACCTTCCGTCGACGGGGCGCCTCCTGGCCGGGGTCAGCTCCTTCGGCTGGGGAGGGACCAACGCGCACGTCACGGTGGAGACCCCGCCGACGACGGTCACAGCCTCCCCCGTACAGCAAGGGGGAGGCCCTGTCTTCCTGCCCCTGTCCGGTCACACCGCCGAAGCGCTCCGAACACGGGCCAGGGACGTCGGTGAGGCGCTGGACGGGAGCGGTACATCGCCGCTCGTTCACATCGCGGGCACACTAGCCCGGCGGCGCGACCATTTCCCGCACCGGGTCGCGGTCGTCGCGGCCGACGCCCAGGAGGCACGGGATCGCCTCGCCCACTACGCCGAGGACCCCGGCCGCGAGCACGAGGGTGTATTCGCCGGTCGGGTCGGTCAGGAGGGCAAGACGGCCTTCGTCTTCCCGGGCCAGGGGGCGCAGTGGCACGGCATGGGACGTGGGCTCTACGACGAGCACCCCGCCTTCACACAGGCGGTCCGACGCTGCGCGGACGCACTGCTACCGCACGTGGACTGGGACTTGGTCGACGTGGTGTCCGGACGCGCAGGGCAGGAGTGGCTCTCGCGGATTGACATGGTGCAGCCAGTTCTGTGGGCGATGTCGGTCGGCCTATGCGAGGTCTGGCGTGCCGCCGGGGTGGAACCGGATGTCGTGGTAGGCCATAGCCAGGGGGAGATCACTGCGGCCACGGTGGCGGGCATGCTCTCCTACGAGGACGCGGCTCTGCTGATGGCCCGGCGCAGCTCGATCGTCCGCCGCGTGTCGGGCCAGGGCCTCATGCTCGCGGTCGACCTCGACACCGACCAGGCCCAGAAGGCCATCGAAGGGTTTGAGCACGGAGTCTCCTTGGCCGTGAGTAACGGCCCGCGCAGCAGTGTGCTCTCCGGCGACGCGGAGCTGATCCGGGCCCTGAAGGAGCTGCTCGACGCCGAGGGCACGTTCTGTCGACTGGTCAACGTGGACTATGCCTCGCACAGTCCACAGATGGACGCGCTGGAAGAGGACCTGCTCGCGGCGCTGGAGCCAGTGCGGCCGGTCGAGGGACGCATCCCTTTGATGTCGACGGTGCGCAGGACCATGCTGTCCGGGCCGGAGCTGGACACCCGCTACTGGGTGGACAACCTGCGGCGACCCGTCATGTTCGCCGACGCGGTGAACGGGGTCTTCGATGACGGTGTCACCCGAGTGGTGGAGGTCAGCCCGCACCCCATCCTCGTCCCGGCCATCGAGCAGATCGCCGCCACGCGCCCCGAACCGCCTCGGGCCCTCGCCACCCTGCGCCGGAACAAGGGCTCCCTGCGGGACGTCGCCGAGTGCACGGCCCGCGCCTACCTTGCCGGGCTGGAGCCGTTCGGCGGGTTTCCGGGGGATGTCCACGTACCACTTCCCCCCTACCCCTGGCAACGCACCCGACACTGGGTGGCCCCCGGCCGGCGCCCCGCCTCCGGTTCCTCCTCGCGTGACCCACAACTCGTCCCCGACCTCGTCGAGCAGGGCGTTTGGGTGGCCACGGCCGAGGTGAGCCTGTTGGACCAGCCCTACCTGGGTGACCATCGGGTGCACGACACGGCACTGATGCCCGGCGCGGCGATGATGGGGACGCTGGCGGACATCGCGCGGACTCGCACCGGTGCCCTCCCCGCGGTCCTGTCCGACGTGTCCTTGCGCAGCGAGTTCCCGCTGAACGACGGTCCGGTGCGGACCGTGGTCCGCTGGCGAGACGACACCGCGGGCTCGGGTGACGTCTCGCTGTCCTCCCTGCCCCCCGGTGCCACCTCGTGGACCGAGCACGCCCGGGCCCGCGCCCTGCCGACCACACCGCCTGGCCCGGCTCCCCTGGCTTGCCCCGATCGGTTGGATGGGGCGCTCCGGGTCGGCCCCGAAGAGTTCTACGCCGACTGCGCCCGCAAGGGCCTGGACTACGGACCGGCGTTTCGCGCGGTCCAGAGCCTGAGCGTGGGGGAGAGAGAGGTGCTTGCCGACGTCCGGCTGCCCGAGGAGTGCGCGGCGTCACTGCGTCCCGACGCCCTCCATCCGGCGCTGTGGGACGGCGCGATGCAGGCCTGCCTTCCCCTGGTGGAGGCGGAGGGCGCCGCAGTGCCCAGTGCAGTGCGGCACGTCTACCTGGTGGAGGAGCCGACCCAGCCGATCACCCGCCTGCGGGCCTACGCCGTGTGCCGCGGCCGTCTGCTGTTCGACATCCACTGCTGGGACGCCGACTTGCGGCCTCTGCTGGTGCTGGAGGGTCTGCAGCTCACCCCGCTGCCCGACTCCGCTGGGACCGACGACGGGGAGGCAGACCGGCTGCACCGACTCGCCTTCGTCGCTCGCCCCCGTACCGACGAGCAGGGGGCCTCGCCGACGCCCGGCGCGGCCTGGGCCGTCTGCGCTCCCAGGGGGGAGTCCGAGGCCGCCGAGGCGCTGGCCGCCGCGCTGCGGGACGCCGGCACGGCCGCGGATCCGGTGATCGCCGCGGCGGACGGAGCGGGCTGGGAGAGCGCCCTGTCCGGACGGTCGGCCCCGGTGTCCGGGGTCGTCTTCGTGGCCTCGCGTGACAACGGCAGCAGCGAGGCCAGCGGCGGAGGACTCTGGTCCCTGACCACCCTGGTGCGGGCCTGTTCGGCGCAGGCACAGGCGCCGCGGCTGGCGGTGGTCACCGCGGGCGCTCAGAGCGTGCTGCCCGCTGACCGCCCCCGTACCGGGCCCGCTCTCTACTGGGGGTTCGGCCGCGTAGTCCGGCGCGAGCATCCCGCCCTGCGTTCCCGCCTGATCGACGTGGACCCCGACGACGGAGGATGGGCGTCGCGGTGCGCCCGAGAGCTCCTCGCCGACGACGGAGAGGACCAGGTCGCACTGCGCGGAGAGGACCGTTACGCCGGGCGTATCCGGCGCGGGCCCGCCGCCCCCTTCCCAGACGCCCGGCCACTCGAGTGGCGCACCCCCGCCCAGCCCTTCCGGCTCAGCCCGGACCGGCCGGGGTTCTGGGACGGTCTGACGTTCCGGCCGGCGCTCAAGGCCGCTCCCGGCCCGGAGGAGGTCGAGATCGAGGTGAGGGCCGCCGGGCTCAACTTCATCGACGTCATGAAGGCGATGGGCACCTACCCGGACCCGGATGGGCGGGACGTGCTGGGGCTGGACGCGGTCGGTGTGGTCACCCGCGTCGGGGAGAGCGTGACCGGTCTGCGGATCGGCGACCGGGTGGCCGCCTGCGGTCCCGGCGCGCTGGCCTCGCATCAGACCGTGCGCGCGGACCACACCCGCCCCGTCCCCGACCACCTGGACGACACCGACGCGGCGGCGCTGCCCTCAGTGCTGGCGACCGCCTGGTACGGGCTCAACGACCTAGCCGGGTTGGCTGCAGGGGAGACCGTGCTCGTACACTCCGCAGCTGGCGGTCTCGGTCTGGCGGCCGTCCAGGTCGCCCGGTCACTGGGGGCCCGGATCGTGGCGACGGCCGGCAGCGAGGACAAGCGCCGGTACCTGCGCGGGCTTGGTATCGACCACGTCTTCGACTCCCGTGGCCCTTCCTGGGCCGCGGAGGTGCTGGCGGCCACAGACGGCTGTGGTGTCGATGTCGTGCTCAACTCGCTCACCGGATCGGCCATTGAACGCGGCCTGGAGGTGCTCGCCGAGGACGGCCGCTTCGTTGAGGTCGGCAAGCAGGACATCCACGGCGGGCGGACGATCGGGCTCGGTACCTTCCGCAAGCGCATGGGGTTCTTCTCGGTGGATCTGGTGGGTCTCATGCGGCGGCGCCCCGAGCGGTTCGCGCGCCTGCTGCGCGACGTGTGGGAACGGGTCGAGACCGGGGAGCTCGGGCCGCTCCCGGTCCACACGAGCGCCTTCGCCGATGCGGCCGAGGCCCTGCGCCGCATGTCGCAGGGCCTGCACATCGGCAAGTTCGTCCTGGCCGAACCCGAGGGTGTGCGCGGGGTGGTGCCCGAACCCCTGCGTGACGGCCGACTCCGCCAGGACGGTACCTACCTGATCACCGGCGGTCTGGGTGCCCTCGGACTCTCTCTGGCCGAGTTCATGGCTGAACGCGGGGCCGGGCGGTTGGCGCTGGTCGGCCGCTCCGCTCCTGGTCCCGAGACGCTCCGCAGGATCGAGGACATCCGCGGCCGCGGGACGCGGGTGGATACCTTCCAGGCCGACGTCTCCGACGCCGGGGACGTCCGCCGGGTGCGCGAGCAGCTGCCACCGCTCCGCGGTGTGGTCCACGCCGCGGGCCTGCTCGACGACGCCACGGTCAGCGGCCTGCGCCCCGAACAGCTGTCCCGGGTTCTGGCACCCAAGATTGACGGGGCCGCACACGTGGACTCCGTCACCGACGGCGACCCCCTGGACTTCTTCATCCTCTTCTCTTCGGCCGCGGCCCTCTTCGGCAACGCCGGGCAGGCGGCCTACGCTGCGGCCAACGCCGCCATGGACGCACTGGCTCAGGACCGCCGACGGCGAGGACTGCCGGCCCACAGCGTCCAGTGGGGGCCCTTCACCGACGTCGGCCTGGCCGCCCGGCGGGGTGACCGCGGTGGCCGTCTGGAGGAGCGGGGCCTGGGCGGCTTCACCACGCGGGAGGCCTGGCACGCCCTGGAAAGGATTCTGTCCGAGGACGAGGCGGTTGTCTCCTACGCGCCGCTCGACCCGCGCCGATGGTTCGAGTCCTACCCTGACACCGCGGCCCTGCCCAGCTGGAGCGAGCTCCGCCGGGCCGCCGACGGCGGGCGGTCCGCAGGGGACACCGGCAACGCGTTCCTCGACGAGTTCCGCGCCTCCCCGCCCGGCGAGGGGTCGCGGCTGGTGGAGTCCAAGGTGCGCGAGCTTGCCGGGCGGGTCCTGCGCCTGGACGCGGACTCCATCGACGGCGACACCCCCTTCAAGTCGCTCGGCTTGGACTCCCTCATGAGTCTGGAGTTGCGCAACCGCTTGGAGGCGGAGTTCGCGCTCACCCTCTCGCCCACCCTGCTGTGGACCTACGGCAACACCCGTGCCCTGACCGGGCTCCTGGCCGAGCGGCTCCAGACTGCACAGAGCGCCGCAGAGAAGGGGCAGTGACCGTGGCAGAAGACGTGGCGACCGGAGGAGCAGCCCAGGCCACCCCGCTGACACGGGCCCTGGATACGGTCAGGAGGCTGCGCGCCGAACGGGACGCGGCGCGAGGAAGCGGCCCAGTGGCCGTCGTCGGCGCGGGCTTGCGCTTCCCCGGGGGCGTCGTCGACCTCGACTCCTACTGGAATGTGCTCGCGGAGGGCGCGGACCTGGTCCGGCCGATGCCTCCGGAACGGATGGAGCCCTTCACCCGGGAATGGGAGCACCTGCCGCAGGTCGGAGGGTTCTTCGACGAGGTGATGGACTTCGACGCGGATTTCTTTGGGATCGACGAGGAGGAGGCAACCGCGCTCGACCCGCAGCACCGGCTGCTGCTGGAGGTCGCCTGGGAGGCCCTGGAGAACGCGGCCCTGCCGCCCGACCGGCTGGATTCCGGACGGACGGGCCTCTACGTCGGCATCACCAACAACGACTACTGGGACCGGTTGGACGGAGATCCCGACCGGAACTGGTCCATGGGCAACGGGCACTACTTCGCGGTCGGCCGCACCGCCTACGCCCTCGGCGTGGGCGGACCAGCCCTGGCCGTGGACACCGCCTGCTCGTCGTCTCTGGTAGCCGTGCACCTCGCGCGCCAGGCGCTGGCCCGCGGGGAGTGCGACACGGCGCTGGCCGGGGGTGTCAGCCTGGTGCTCTCCCCGCGGATGACCCGGCAGCTCGACGCGGTCGGCGCGCTGGCCGCAGACGGCCGCTGCCGTTCGTTCGACGCCCGAGCCAACGGTTTCGTCCGTGCCGAGGGCTGCGGCGTGGTGGTCCTCAAGAGGCTGGTGGACGCGCGACGTGACGGGGACCGCGTCCTGGGCGTCATCAAGGGCTCTGCAGTCAACCAGTACGGCAGGTCCACCGGGTTCACCGCGCCCAACGTGCTCTCGCTCACTGCGCTCATGGAGACCGCGCTGGCCGACGCGGAGCTGACCGCGGCCGACATCGGCCTGGTCGAGGCGCACGGGACCGCGACACCGATCGGCGACGCGATCGAGCTGGAGGCAGTCGCCGCCGCGTTCGGCGGCCCCGACCGCACATCCCCCCTGCCGGTCGGTACGGTCAAGGCGAACCTGGGGCACGCCGAGTCGGCCGCCGGTGTGGCCGCCCTCCTCAAAGGGATCGCGTGCCTGCGGTACGGGGCGGTGCCGCCCTTGCCAGGGTTCACCACTCCTAACCCGATGATCGAGTTGGCCGACACCGGCCTGGTCCTGCCGGACCGGCTGGAGCCCTGGCGCTCGCCCGGGCGCTGCGTTGCCGTGAACGCGTTCAGCATGGGCGGTACCAACGCGCAGCTCATCCTGGCGCCGGCGGATGGACTCGGCGAGGCCGACGGGGCGGAAGAGCCCGACGGGCGCGTCCCCTCCGGCCCCGCCGAGGCCGGGGGCTTCGAGGTGTCGGCCCACACGCCCGAAGCGCTGCGGACCTACGCGGCGGCGCTCGGAGACCGCCTGCTCGAACTGGACGACGCGGACTATCCGGCCTTCGCCTACACGGCCTCCCAAGGGCGGGCGCGACACCCCTGGTACGTCCGGGTCGTGGCCGCGGACCGGACGGTGGCGCTGGCGGCGCTGCAGGCCGTGGCCGCGGGGGAGAGCGAACCGAGCAGACGCGATCCGGCGCAGGACGCCGACACGCCCCCGGGGCCGCCTCGCGCGGTTATCGACCTGCCCGCTTACCCCTGGCAGCGGCGGCGGTACGCACCGGCACCCGTGGAGCGGACCCCTACCGCTCCGGCACCCGAAGGCGATCCCGGCTCCGGCGGCGACACGCGGCTCGTGCTGCGGGACGGCTCCCAGCGGTCCGACCGGGCCGGGGGACGGGCCGCCGATGCCGAAGGGGACAACGTGCGCCTCCTGGCCGCGCGGCCGGGCCTGCTTGGTTCGGTGGCGCCGACGTCCTGGCGCCGATTCCCCCCCGGCCCCGGCCAGGTCGAGATCGAGGTGGCCGCAGCCGGCCTGAACTTCAGCGACGCGCTGAAGGCCATGGGCACCTACCCGGGAACAGCGGGCCCGGTGCCGCTGGGCATCGAGTGCGCTGGCCGGATCAGCGTGGTGGGGGAGGGCGTGACCGGCCTGCGGGCGGGCGACCCCGTCATCGCGGTGGCCACTTCGGCTGCGGCCGCCTACACCACCACCGAGGCCCATCTCGTGGCGCGCCGCCCCGAAGGCCTCTCCGACACACAGGCGGCCGCCGTGCCGATCGCCTACCTCACCGCGTTGCACGCCTTGGGGAACCTGGCTCGCCTGCGCGCCGGAGAGACCGTGCTCATCCACTCGGCCACCGGCGGGGTGGGTCAAGCGGCACTGGCCGTGGCGCGGGCCCGCGGCGCGGAGGTCTTCGCGACCGCGGGGTCCGAGGAGAAGCGGGAACTGCTGAGACGACGAGGACTGCCGGCCGACCGTGTGTACGATTCGCGCTCCCTCGCTTTCGCCGACGCCGTCGATGCGGCCACCGGAGGCCGCGGGGTCGATGTCGTCCTCAACTCCCTGACCGGCGACGCGCTCGTGCGGAGCCTCGGACTGTTGGCCCCTGGCGGCCGCCTGATCGAACTGGGCAAGCGGGATATCGCCGACGACTCCATCATCGGCCTCGGCGCCTTCGCCGAAAACCGCGCCCTGCTCGCCGTCGACCTGGACGCCGTGCTGTGGGAACGGCCCGAGGAGGTTCAGGAGCTCTTCGAGGCTCTCCTGCGCGGATTCGCCACCGAGGTCCTCAGCCCGATCGACGTCACCGCCCACCCCCTCCGGTCCGCCCCGGACGTGCTGGCCGACATGGCAAGGGCCCGCCATGTCGGCAAACTCGTCCTTGTCCCCGACCGGGACGGACCGTTGGTGCCTCCACCGGGCGGGTTCCTGCCGCGGCCGGGCACCACGTACGCGGCCTGGGGCCCCGACGCGGACCGGGCCGCGCGGCTGCTCGCTGAGGCCGGCGCTCGGCGGATCGTCCTCGTCGACGGCGCGGAGAAAGCCAAGAAGGCCGCCGCCGGACTGCGGGCGCGAGGAGTGCGGGCCGAAACGGTCCCGCCGTCCGAGGACACCTCAGGGCTCCTCGACCGGCTGCGCGGGTCCGCGGAGCCGCTCGCCGGGCTCGCATACGCCGGACCGGCGGGGGAGCGCGCGACGCACCTTCGGGAGCTGGCCCGTGAGCACGGGATGGACTTCCTCGAGACCGCCTCGGCCGACGGAGCGACGGCGACGGGCGCCGGAGAGCCGGACGAGGAGAACAGGGAGCGGATCGACCTCATCCGGAGGGCCGATCCCAGCCGCCGCCGGACCCTGCTCGTCGCGCACGTGGTCGGTCTGGCCGCCGAGACGCTCGGACAGCAGGCCGGGACCCTGGACCCAGCGGCCCCCCTGGCCCGACTGGGATTCGACTCGGTACGCACCCTGGAGCTGCGCGCCCGCCTACAGGGATCACTGGGCGTCGCGCTGCCAGCGACAGTCGGTTGGCGCTACCCCACCATCGACGCCCTGGTCCCCTACCTCGCCGAACGCCTGGACCTGCCACTGAGCTCCGGGGACGCCTCCGCCGAGGCCCCGCGCGGCGGTCCGGCGCCGGTGGCCGCTGGCCCCGCGCGGGAGCGGGAGGACGCCGAAACCGAGGGGATCGACGGGCTGACCGAGGACGAGCTCGGCGCACTGCTCTTGGCCAAGGCCCGAGAAATGGACGAACAGAGCCGCAGATGACCGCACAGGAAGGAGGAGCGATGACCAAGAGCGCAGAACGCTCGTCGGAGGAGGCGATGAAGAGCGCCTACCGGGCGATGGAGCGGATGCAGAGCACGATCGACGCCTACCGGCGTGAGCGGTCCGAGCCCATCGCGATCGTGGGCGCGGGTTGCCGCTTTCCCGGAGGCGTGGTGGACCCGGAGTCGTACTGGGATCTGCTCGCCAGCGGTACCGACGCAGTCCGCGAGGTTCCCGAGGACCGGTGGAGCGCGGAGGAGTTCCACACTGATGAGTCGGGACGGCCGGGCAGGCTCGCCTCGCGCTGGGGCGGGTTCCTCGACGACATCGACCGGTTCGACCACGACTTCTTCGGGATCTCGCGGCGCGAGGCGCTGGCCATGGACCCGCAGCAGCGGCTGCTGCTGGAGGTGGCCTGGGAAGCTCTGGAGGACTCCGGAACGGCACCATCGGACCTCGCAGGCAGTAGTACCGGGGTCTTCGTGGGGTTGGCCTCCAACGACCACGCGTCGCACGTCTTCCAGCACCCCGACGAGATCACCCTGCACATGAGCACGGGTACGGCGCACTCGGTGGCGGCTGGCCGCCTGTCCTACCTGCTCGACCTCAGGGGGCCCAGCGTCTCCTTGGACACCGCCTGCTCCTCCTCGCTGGTCGCGGTCCACCAGGCTTGCCAGAACCTGCGGCTGGGAGAGTGCGACCTGGCGCTGGCCGGAGGGGTCAGCGTGCTCCTCTCACCCCACCTGGGGATCTCCTTCTCCCAGATGCCCGGGATGCTCTCGGTGGACGGCCGGTGCAAGGCGTTCGACGCCAGTGCCAACGGCTTCGTCCGCGCTGAGGGTTGCGGGGTGGTGGTCCTCAAGCGCCTGTCGGACGCGGTACGGGACCGGGACCGCATGCTGGCGGTGGTGCGTGGATCCGCAGTCAACCAGGACGGCCGCAGCTCCGGGCTGACCGCCCCGAACGGCTCCGCCCAGGTCGACGTGCTGCGCCGGGCGGTCGCCGCGGCCGGGGTCGACCCCGGCGATGTGGGCTTCGTCGAGGCACACGGCACCGGGACCGCACTGGGAGACCCCATCGAGGTGGACGCGGTGGCCGAGGTCTACGGCCGTGTGGGAGGTGAACCCCTGCACCTCGGCGCGGCCAAGACCAACCTGGGGCACCTGGAGGCGGCGGCCGGGGTGGCCGGTCTGATCAAGGCGGCACTGAGTGTACGAAACGGGGTCATCCCGCCCAACCTGCACTTCACCGAGCTCAACCGGCACATCGACCTGGAGGGGACCCGGCTCGCCTTCCCGACCGAACCGGTGCGGTGGGACCGGGGAGCACAGGCCGGACCCCGCATTGCGGGAGTGAGCAGTTTCGGCTTTAGCGGCACCAACGCGCACGTGCTCATCGAGCAGGCGCCCGAGCCGGCCGTGGAAGAGACGGGGGCCGAGCGGCCCGCCTCGTTGCTCGCGCTGTCCGCGGCATCGGAGTCCGCGCTGCTCAAGCTGGCCCGCCGGTACTGCAACCGGCTTGCTTCGGCTGACGCCGGTCAGGCGGCCGATATCTGCTACTCGGCCAACACGGGGCGCTCCCACCACCCCTACCGGCTCGCCGCCGTGGGCACCTCGGGTGACCGGATCGCCGAGCTGCTCGCCGAGCATGTGCGTGGAGAGGCGGCACCCGGATTGACGGTGGGGCACGCCCCGCCCTCCGCCGCCGAGAAGCCGGTCTTCCTGTTCACCGGCCAGGGCACACAGCGCGCCGGGATGGCCCGTGCCCTGTACGAGACGCTGCCGACGTTCCGCCGTACCGTGGACCGCTGCGACGACATCCTCCGGGACACCCTGAACCGGCCGCTGCTGTCGGTGCTGTTCCCGGGCAGCGGGGCGGAGAAGGAGGGCGCACTCGTCGACGAGGTCGTCTACGGCCAGCCCGCACTCTTCGCCGTGGAGTACGCGATGGCGCAGACCTGGCGCTCCTGGGGAGTGGAGCCGGGCGCGGTCGTCGGCCACAGTCTCGGCGAGTACGCGGCCGCCTGCTTCGCGGGGGTGATGTCCCTGGAGGACGGCCTGACACTGGTGGCCGAGCGGGCGCGCCTGCTGGGCGAACTGTCCGGCAACGGGGCCATGGCCACGGTGTTCGCCCCCGCCGAGAAGGTGGAGGAAGTCCTGGCCGGCCTCGGCGGCGGGGTGATCGGCGTCGCCGCCGTCAACGGACCGATGAACACCTCGATCTCGGGCGAACGGGCGGTCGTGGAGAGGGCCTGCGAGGTCTTCATGGGCATGCGCGTGTTCGCGGAGATACTGCGGATCGACACCGCCTCGCACTCGCCACTGGTCGAGCCGGTTCTGGACCCGTTGGGTGACCTGCTGGGGAAGGTGGAGTTCTCGGCCCCCGACATCCCGTGGGCGACCAACCTGCACGGGAGCGTGTGGCCGTGGGGCAGCGTCCCCGACACCTCCTACTGGCTCGGGCACGCGCGCCACCCGGTGCGCTTCGCCGAGGACGTCCAGGCGCTCCACGAGATGGGGTACCGCACCTACCTCGAGGTCGGACCGGCTCCCGTGCTGCTGGGCCTGGCCAAGGAAGCCGTCGGTGGCGGGTCCACGATGGTGCCCAGCATGCGACCGATGGGCGACGAGTGGGAGACCCTCCTGGGCGCCGTCGGACGTCTGTACACCCGGGGCGTCCGCGTCGACTGGTCGGCCTTCGACCGGGACTACGCCCGTGCCAGGGTGCCGGTCCCGCGATATCCCTTCGAGGGCGCCCGGGACCGGTACGAACCGGACAACGCCGCTGAGGCCTTCCTATGGGGCAGACCCACGCGCAGGCGCGCGGTCGGAACCACCGACGCGCCGCCGCGCCCACGCGGGCGCTCGCCCCGCTCCGGGGACGCCGCGCGGAACCGGACGGCGCGGAGCCGCCCGTCGCGGGAGCGCTCCCCCGAGCCGCCGCGCACTCCCCGGTCGGACCTGCCCACCGCCCGCGAGCTACTGGAACTCCCTGCGGAGCAGCGCTCGCAGACGCTAGTTGAGGGGCTGCTGCGCGCGGTGCGCCTCACGTTGGGTGCCAGGTCCGCTTCGGTGGTGGAGCCGCAGGTGCCGCTCTCGTCCTACGGGCTGGACTCCCTCATGGCCGTCGAACTGCGCAACGCGATCCGTGACCGGCTCGGGGTGACCGTCGTGATCGGCCGGGTGCTGCGGGAGGCGAGCGTCCGCGACCTCGCCGAGGACGTCGTGGCACGGCTCGGAGAGGACACCGCCGACAGGCGCGCGGCCGGCTCCCAGGGGTCAGCGACGCCGATCCGCCGGGCCGCGCGTGCCAGGGACGCCACGGCTGAACGGCTGCTGGAGCGGTTGGAGGACGGGGTGGCAGAACCCGCAGAGGCCATGGTGGAAGAAGAGGCTCAGCCATGACCGGTCTCGACGAGCGCCTGGCAGCGCTCCCTCCAGACAAGCGGGCGCGGTTCGAGCGAATGCTCTCCGAACACGAACCGGCCGAGGACATCTTCCCCCTCGCCGTGTTCCAGGAGGGGATGTGGTTCCTGGAGCAGTTGCGCCCAGGCAACCCCGCGTACGTTTCCACGAGCGCGGTCCGCATCCGGGGGCGCTTGGACACCGGCCTGCTGCGGTCGGCGCTGGACGAGGTCGTCCGGCGGCACGAGGTGCTGCGCACCGTGTTCCGGCTCCGCGACGGCAAACCCGTCCAGGCCATCCGGGCCGGCCTTCGGATCGACCTGCCCGAGAAGGACCTGCGCGGACACGACCCGGCGCTGGTCGACCTCGACGCCTGGATCCGCAGCTCCGTGCTCGACGCCCCCTTCGACCTGGAGAACGGTCCGCTGACCAGGGCGGCTCTGATCCGTACCGCCGACGACGAGCGAGTGCTCGCAGTGGCATTCCACCACCTCGTCTCGGACCGCACGTCGCTGGGGATCATGCTGGACGAGCTGGCCCGGGTCTACGAGGCATTGGAACAGGGGCGCCGCTCACCGCTGCCCGAACCCGAAATCCAGTACGGGGACTTCGCGGCCTGGCAGCAGGAACGCGCCGTGGACGGCACCTGGGACGAACACCTGGCGTACTGGCGTGAGCACCTCGCGGGCGCGCCGGCCGCTCTGGAACTGCCGTCGGACCGCCAACGGCCCGACGTCCAAGGGTTCGACGGCGCCACTCACCCCTTCCACCTGCCCGCCCCGCTCCTGGACAGACTGAGCACCCTAGCCGGGGAGCACGGGGCGACGCCCTACATGGCTCTGCTGGCGGTCTACGCCGTGCTCCTGCACCGACTCAGCGGGCAGGACGACATCGTCGTGGGCGTCCCGACCACGGCCCGCGACCGGCCTGAGACCGAGTCGCTGATCGGCTACTTCGTCAACACACTGCCGGTCCGGATCCGCCTGGACGGGGACCCCGGGTTCACCGACGTCCTCAAACGGGTGCGTGACGCCTGCCTCGGTGCCTACGACCACCAGGACGTGCCCTTCGACCGCGTGGTCACCGAACTCGGGACGGCACGCGATCTGAGCCGACCGCCCGTGTACCAGGCCAGCTTCTCCTACGGGCGTGATCCGGTCCCCGGCGTGGGACCGGGCGGGACCCGGCTGGAGCGCCTGCACGTCGACGGCGGCGGGGCGCGCTTCGACCTCGAACTCCAGGCTTTCGAGAGCGGGGAGGGGTTGTCGGGATGGTTCGAGTACGACACCGGCCTCTTCACCGAGGCCACGGTGGCCCGCTTCGCACACCACTACCACCGCTTGGCACAGGAGGCCGTGAAATCCCCGGGCGTGTGCGTCGGTCGCCTGGAGATGCTCGGGGACACCGAGCGCCGCCGGATCCTGGAGCGGTCCCGGGGACCCGAACGCCGGTGGCCGCGTGAGCGGGGCTGGATCCACCAGTGTGTCGAGGACACGGCGCGCCGCACACCCGACGCGGTGGCCGTCCGCTTCGAGGGGCGGGATGTCGGCTACGCCGAGCTGAACCGGCGCGCCAACCGCCTCGCCCACCGGCTGATCCGGCTCGGCGTCGAGCGAGACGTCCTCGTGGGCGTTGCTATGGAGCGGTCCATCGACCTGGTCGTGGCGCTGCTGGCGGTGCTCAAGGCGGGCGGCGCCTACGTGCCGCTCGACCCTGGTTACCCGCGGGCCCGGCTGAAGCACATGCTGCACGACGCGGCGGTGCCGGTGCTGCTCACCCAGAGCGGCCTCGCTGACCTCCTGCCCGAGACCGACGCGACGGTGCTGTGCCCGGACACCGAGGAGACCCTGGACCGGGAGCGCGAGGACGACCCGCAGGTACCCGTCGACGGCGAGGACCTCGCCTATGTCATCTACACCTCGGGTTCGACCGGTCGGCCCAAGGGCGTGATGAACGTCCACGCGGCCATCCGTAACCGGCTCCTGTGGATGCAGGACGCATACCGCCTGGACTCCACCGACCGAGTGCTGCAGAAGACGCCGTTCTCCTTCGACGTGTCGGTCTGGGAGTTCTTCTGGCCGCTCATGGTCGGTGCCACGCTGGTCGTGGCCCGACCAGAGGGGCACCGCGACAGTGGTTACCTGGTGGACACCGTCCGCAGTGAGCGGATCACCACGCTCCACTTCGTTCCCTCCATGCTCCAGGTGTTCCTTCGGGAGCCGGTTGAGGACTGCGCCTCGCTGCGCCGGGTGTTTTGCAGCGGAGAGGCCCTGCCCCCCGACCTGCGGGACCGGTTCCTACAGCGTTCCGGGGCCGAGCTGCACAACCTCTACGGGCCCACCGAGGCGGCCGTCGACGTCACCGCCTGGGACTGCCGGGGCGACGCCGCAGGCGTCCCGGTCCCCATCGGCGTGCCCATCGCCAACACGCGGATCCTCGTCCTGGACCGCTTCGGGGCGCTCGTGCCCGAGGGCGTCGCGGGTGAGCTGCACATCGGCGGGCGCAACCTCGCCCGCGGCTACCTCAATCTGGCCGGACTCACCGCGGAGCGGTTCGTCGACGACCCGTTCCAGGAGGGCGTCCGGTTGTACCGGACCGGGGACCTCGCCCGCACCCGCGCCGATGGAGCACTGGAGTTCCTGGGTCGGCTCGACCACCAGGTGAAACTCCGCGGGTTTCGGATCGAGCTGGGCGAGATCGAGGCCGCGCTCGTGGAGCACCCGGGCGTGCGGGAGGCCGTCGTCCTGGCACGCGAGCGTGGTTCGGGAGACACCCGCCTGGTCGCCTACGTCACTGCGGACGGCGCGGCCGCGGCGCGGGCGTCGGCCCCCACCGCCGCCGACCTCACCGCGCACCTGCGCAGACGGCTTCCCGAACACATGGTCCCCTCCGCCTTCGAGGTGCTGGAGGCCCTCCCCCTGACTCCCAACGGCAAGGTGGACCGCGCCGCCCTGCCCGAGCCGCGCTCAGACCGCCCCGAGTCGGCCGTCCGTTACACGGCTCCCCGGCGCGGGCTGGAGAGCACACTGGCGCGGACGTGGTGCGACCTGCTCGGTGTGGACCGCGTGGGCGCGGACGACAACTTCTTCGACCTCGGCGGCCACTCGCTCCTCATGGCGGAGCTGAAGGACCGGCTGGCCGAGGAGCAGGGCCATCGGGTGACGATGGTCGACCTCTTCCGCCACCCCACCGTGGCCTCCCTGGCCGAGTACCTGGGCGGCGGCGACGGCGCGCTGCGCGGCTCCGCCGGAGCCGCCCGTGAACGCGCCCGCCGCCGCAACCGCGACCGCCGCCCGGCTGGCAGCCGGACCCGTTCTGACAGCGATAGGTGATGTTGATGTCCGAGGCATATGAGGACAGCGATCGCGTGGCGATCACCGGAATGGCCGGGCGGTTCCCCGGGGCCCGCGATATCGGCGCGTTCTGGGCCAACCTCGTCCAGGGGCGCTCAGGCGTGTCGTTCTTCTCCGAGGAGGAACTGCTGGAGGCGGGAGCCGCCCCCGAGGGCCTCCACGAGGACGGTTTCGTGCCGGCCAAGGGGTACCTGGAGGGCGCGGACCGGTTCGACGCCGGGTTCTTCGGCTACAGCCCGCGCGAAGCCGAGATCATGGACCCCCAGCACCGTGTGTTCCTGGAATGCGCCTGGGAGGCCCTCGAATCCGCCGGCGTCGTCCCCCACGAGTTCGAGGGGCGCATCGCCCTGTACGCCGGGGCCGGTTTCAACACCTACATGCTCCGCAACGTCCTCGCCGACGACGGTACGCGCGAGGCGGCGGGCATGTACCAGACCATGCTCGCCGGGGACAAGGACTTCCTGGCGACCAGGGCCGCCTACAAGCTCGGGCTGACCGGGCCGGCCATCACGGTGCAGACGGCCTGCTCGACGTCACTGACGGCGGTGCACCTGGCTGTGCAGAGCCTGCTGGCCGGGGAGTGCGACATCGCGCTCGCCGGAGGCGTCGCGGTGAGCTCCCCGCTCAAGGACGGGCACGTCCACGAGCCCGGCGGAATCCTCTCGCCGGACGGGCACTGCCGCCCCTTCGACGCTGAAGCCGCCGGCACCGTTCCGGGGAACGGGGTCGGGGTGGTGGTCCTGCGACGCCTGGGCGAGGTCCGCGAGGCCGGCGGGCGCGTGGAGGCGCTGATCCTGGGCACCGCGGCGAACAACGACGGAGCGCTCAAGGCAGGGTACACCGCACCCAGTGTCGACGGGCAGGCAGAGGTGATCGCCGAGGCTCTCGCCGTCGCGGACGTGGACCCTGCCACCATCGGCTACGTCGAGGCCCACGGGACCGGTACCCGTCTCGGCGACCCCATCGAGGTCACGGCGCTCTCCCGGGTCTTCGCCGAAGGGCGCGGGGCCGGCGAGCACGCCGGGAGCTGCACGCTCGGCTCGGTCAAGAGCAACGTGGGCCACTTGGACGCCGCGGCGGGAGTCACCTCGCTGATCAAGGCCGTCCTCACGCTGCGGCACGGGACGATCCCACCAACCCTGCACTTCTCCTCCCCCAACCCCGAGCTGGAGCTGGAGAAAAGCCCCTTCTCCGTCAACTCCGAGGTTCGCGCCTGGCCCCGCGGGGACGCACCGCGCCGGGCCGGGGTCAGTTCCTTCGGCATCGGCGGCACCAACGTGCACGTGGTGCTGGAGGAGGCGCCCGAGGAACCGGAGTCCCCGGCGCCCCGCGCCCGGGGCGCCACCGTGCTGCCGCTGTCAGCGAAGTCCCCGGCGGCGGTGGCCGAGGCGGCGCACCGCCTGGCCGACCACCTGGAGGAGCACCCTGACACCGACGTGGACGACGTCGCCGCCACGCTCGCCCACGGCCGCCGCGCCTTCGGAGTGCGCACGGCAGTGGCCTGCCGGGACCGTGCGGAGGCCGTCGCACACCTGCGTCGGGTCTCCGCAGCGGACACGGTCCAGGCGGACCGGGACACTTCCGTCGCCTTCCTGTTCCCAGGACAGGGCGCTCAGTACGTGGGGATGGCCCGGGGTCTCTACGAGCACGAGTCGGCCTTCGCCGCGCAGGTCGACCGGTGCGCCGACCTGTTCGCTCCCTATCTGGGCCTGGACCTGCGCACCCTTTTGTTCACCGCGGGGGAGTCCGAGCAGGCCGCCGGGCTCCTGGAGCAGACCAGGATCACCCAGCCCGCCCTCTTCACGGTCGAGTACGCCCTGGCGCGGCTGTGGGAGACGTGGGGCGTCACGCCGAGCGCGATGATCGGGCACAGCGTCGGGGAGTTCGTCGCGGCCTGCCTCGCGGGGGTGTTCTCCCTGGAGGACGCCGTCCGCCTGGTCGCGAGGCGTGGGCACCTGGTCCAAGCCATGCCCGCGGGTGCCATGCTCAGCGTCTTCCTGCCGGAGGAGGAGACCGCCGCGCTCCTGCACGGGCGGTTGTGCGTCGCGGGCGTCAACGCGGTCGATGTCACCGCCGTCTCCGGACCGGAGGAGGACATCGCCGCACTGGAGCGGCAGCTGAAGGACCGCAGGGTCTCCTGCCGCAAGCTGCGCACGTCGCACGCGTTCCACTCGCCCTCCATGGAGGCGGCCGTCGGCCCGCTCGTGGAGGAGGTGCGCGGGATTCGGCTCGCCGCTCCGAGGATCCCCTTCCACTCCAACGTGACCGGGACCTGGATCACCGACGAGCAGGCCACCGACCCCGTGTACTGGGGACGCCAGCTCCGCAGCCCGGTGCGGTTCGCCGACTCCGCGGCCGTCCTGCTCGCGGATCCCTCCCTGGTGTTCGTGGAGGTGGGGCCCGGGGAGACGCTCGGGGCCCTGCTGCGGCGGCACAGCGGATGGACTGACGGGCGCACCGCGGTCCCCTCGCTGCGGCACCCCGGGGACCGGGTGGACGACCGCGTGCGTCTGCTGCGCTCGCTGGGTGCCCTCTGGAGCGCCGGCGTCGCGGTGGACTGGGCGGCCTTCGACCCGGAGGGGAACCGCGCCCTGGACCTTCCCGCCTACCCGTTCCAGCGGCAGCGCTACTGGGTGGAGCCCCGGCAGGGGTCGGAGGGGGCGCGTGGCCCCGCCGCCTCCCCCTCTGCGCGGCCCTCGGCCGACACATGGTTCCGCGTACCGGGGTGGAGGCGCCTGCCCGACGCCCCGGTGCCCGGCGCCGCCGCCTCGGGCGCGCTCTGGGTGGTGCTCGGAGAGGACGTGGCCCTCGGGTCGGCGCTGGCCCAGCGGCTGGAGGCGGACGGCGCGGAGGTGGTCCGGGTGCGTGCGGGTGACGAGTACCGCGCCGGTGGAACACACGTCGAACTTGACCCCGGCAGCCGCGAACACGCGGCCGAACTCTTCCGCCTTCTGGAGCAGCGGTCACCGGAGTCGGTGCGGCTGGTCCACCTGTTCGGCTTAGCCGGGGAGAACGGCACAGAGCGGACACTCGACGGGGAACGCCTGCTCGACGCGCGGAGCCGGGGCTTCGCCGGGCTGCTCGCGCTGGCCCAGGGCGTCCTGGACACCCGGGGCGACGGCCGCCGCGTCCCCGTGGCCATCGACGTGGTCTGCAGCGGGGTGTACTCCGTCACCGGCGACGAACGCCTGCGCCCCGAACAGGCGATGATGCAGGGTCCGGCCACGGTGATCCCCCAGGAGGTCCCCGATACCCGGGCGCGCATCCTGGACCTGGCCGAGGCCGACCCGCAGCGCCCCACAGACCAGGAGGCGGCCGCGCTGTACGCCGCGGTGGTCCGAGACAGCGGGCACCGCGACCTGGCTCTGCGCGGGCGCTACTGGTGGGTCCGCGAGTTCGACGAGATCGAGCTCGACGGCGGCGATGGGACCGACAGCACGCTTCGGCCCCGCGACGGCGGCGTGTACCTGATCACCGGCGGCCTGGGCGGCGTGGGCCTGACACTCGCCGAGCAGATCGCCGCGTCCGCCGACGGGGTCGTGCTCGGCCTGCTAGGAAGGTCCGCGTTCCCGGATCAGGCCGACTGGGACGCTCCGCAGGCCGACGACGCGACGGCCGAGCGGATCCGCCGCGTGCGCGCGCTGCGGGACCGGGGCGCTACGGTGGCCGTCCTCACCGCGGACGTGAGCGACGCCGAGCAGACCGGCGCGGCACTGGAACGCCTGCGTGCCCTGGGCGGCCCCATCACCGGTGTCGTCCACGCGGCGGGGCTGCCCTCCTCGGGGATGATCGCGCACAAGACCCTGGAGGAGGCCGAACGCGTCATGGCGGCCAAGACCCAGGGCACCCTGGTCCTGGACCGGCTCTGCGGGGACGAGGCGGAGTTCGTTCTGCTGTGCTCGTCGGTCACCGGCGTCCTGGGTGGCCCAGGGCAGATCGACTACTGCGCCGCCAACGCGTTCCTGGACGCCTACGCGGCCTGGCGCAACCGGCGGGGAACGGGGGCGCGCGCGGTCTCCGTCGCCTGGGACACATGGAACGGCGTGGGGATGGCCGGAAGGGCGCCGTTCCTGCTCAGCGGGGCCGACGGCGGGCAGCCGACCTCCCACCCGCTCCTGCGCCTGGTCCAGGAAGCTGGGGGGAACCGTACCTACAGCGCGTCGTTCAGCACCTCCGAGAGCTGGATCGTCGACGACCACCGGCTCATGGGGCACGGGCTCGTCCCGGGGACCGCCTACCTCGACCTCGCCTATGCCGCGTTGGCCGAGGAAGCCGGCGGGCGCGAGGTCGAGCTGGCCGACATCCTGTTCCTGCAGCCGTTGATCGTGCCCGACGGCCAGGTCCGCACGCTCTACCTGACGGTCGAGGAGGACGGGGAGCAGCGGAGCTTCGCCGTGCGGAGCCGATCCGCGTCGGGCGGGGCCATCGACCACGCCAAGGGAACGGCGCGCTTCGCCGAACGCGGCCCCCGCCCCGTGCTGGACCTGGCCGAGGAGCTTGACAAGTGCGAGGTCACGGAAGTCCTGTCCACCCCGCAGGAGGTCAACCGGCGGTTGCGGGTGGAGGCCTACGCCAAGGGCAACGGCTCCTTGGAATTCCGCTTCGGCCCCCGGTGGCAGCTGCTGCGCAGCATCCGCACCGGGCGGCGGCGGATGCTCGCCGAGATGCGCCTTGACGAGGAGTTCCACGGTGACGTGGAGGAGTACCCGCTGCACCCGGCGCTCTTTGACATGGCGGGTGGGGCCTTCCGGATCCACGCCGAGCACCTGTACTACCTGCCCCTGACCTACCGGAGCGTGCGGGTCCTGCACCCGCTGCCCGCCTCGGTGGTGTGCGTGGTCGAGATGAGGGAGTCCGGTGACGGCGAGACGATGTCCTGCGACATCGACATCCTCGACACCGACGGCCGCCTTCTGGTCCGGGTGGCCGACTTCACCGTCAAACGCGTCACCGATCTGGACGGGCTGATCGAACAGGTGGACCTCGCCGTCGCCGAGGGTGGCACGGACTCCGCGGAGACCGACGGGGACACCGCCGTCCTCCGAGCCTTGGGCGAGGGAATGAGCGAGGAGGAGGGGCGCGAGGCCTTCGCCCGCATCACCGCGTCGGCCGCTCCTCCGGAGCACCTGGTCGTCACCCCCTCGGACTTCGCCGCCAAGCGGATGGCGTTCGCGGCCCTGACCCCCGAGCTCCTCGCCCGCGGGCTGGAGCAGCTGCCGTCGCCGGCCGCCGCCCACCCGCGGCCCGAACTGGACACCCCCTACGTTGCCCCGCGCACGGAGGACGAGGAGGCCATCGCCGGCATCTGGCTCGCGGTCCTCGGTGTGCAGGACGTGGGCGTGAACGACGACTTCTTCGCCCTTGGCGGCCATTCGCTGGCGGCCGTGCAGGTCGGGACGCGCTTCCAGAGCCTTTTCGGGTTCGAACTGGACCTGCGGGACTTCTTCGCCTCCCCCACCGTCGCGCACACGGCCGAATTGCTGGTGGCGGCGCGCGAGGGCGGGGGCGGAGGCGACGCGGCCCCGGAGGACGGGGTCATTCGCCGACTCGACCGGGGCGACGATCCCGAGGACGTGGACGCCCTCTCCGACGAGGAGGTGGAGGCGAGGCTGGCGATGCTCCTCGCCGAGGAACAGGAGGAACGCCATGAGCAGCCTTAGGACGGGAACCCGGCGGGCCGCGCACGGCGGCTTCGCGGGCACGGGCGGAGCGCGATGGACGGAGGAGCAGACGGCATGACCACGACCGACTCGACAGGGCTGTCCGCTGAGCAGAAGCGCCGAATGCTGGCCGAGCGGCTGCGGGAACGCGCCAGGAGCAGGCGACGCTTCCCCGCCTCCTACCCACAGCGGCGGATGTGGTTCCTGGACCAGCTGGCCCCCGGGAACCCCGCCAACAACGTCCCCGCGGCCGTCCGCGTCCGTGGCGATCTCGACCTGGACGCCTGGGGACGGGCCGTGGACGCGATCGCGCGCCGCCACGAGGCGCTGCGCACCGTCTTCGAGGAGAGCGAGGGCGAGCCGTTCCAGGTCGTGACCGACGATGTGCGGCCGGAGCTCACCGTCGTCGACTGTTCCCACCTGCGCGGCCCGGACGAGGAGAAAGCCGTATCCGAGCTCGCCCGGGAGGAGTTCACCCGCCCCTTCGACCTGGGAGCCGGCCCGCTGATGCGGTTGCGCTTCCTGCGCCTGGCCCCCGACGACCATGTCCTGCTGTACACGATCCACCACATCTGCGGAGACCTGTGGTCCACCTCGGTCTTCTTCGAGGAGTTGGTGACGCTCTACGAGGCCTTCACCAAGGGAGGCGAACCGGACATGCCGAAGCCAGCGATCCAGTACGCCGATTACGCGGCCTGGCAGCACGAGCGTGTGGAATCCTCGGCCCTCGACGCCGACCTGCGCTACTGGCAGCACGCCTTGTCCGGAGCCCCGGCGGTGCTAGAACTGCCCACGGACCGTCCGCGGCCCGCCGTGCAGTCCGGCCGCGGCGCCTCGTTGCCATTCCGGGCGGACGGACAGGTGCTGGGGTGGGTGCGGGACTTCGCCCGCCAGGAGGGCGCCACACCGTTCATGGTGGTACTGGCGGCCTTCACGGTGCTCCTGCACCGCTACAGCCGCGAGGAGGACCTGGTCATCGGCGTACCGGTGGCCAACCGCGGCCGTAAGGAGGTCGAGCGGCTCATCGGCTACGTCGTGAACATGCTGCCTCTGCGCGTCGACCTGTCCGAGGAGCCGACCTTCCGCGAGGTCGTGGCCCGGGTACGGCGCGCGTGTCTGGAGGGCTTCGCCCACCAGGAGCTGCCGTTCGAGCGGCTGGTGGAGGAGCTGCGTCCCGAACGGGACCTGTCGCGCAACCCGGTCTTCCAGGTCTCCTTCGTCTACCAGAACATCTCCATGCCCGACTTCCACGCGGCCGGCCTGCACCTGGACCCCATGGACGTGGACGGGTCCACCGCCCGGTTCGACCTGGAATTCCAGGTCTTCGAACGGTCCGAGGGGCTCAGCGGTTGGTTCGAGTACAGCACCGACCTGTTCGACGCCGGAACAGCCGAGGCAATGGCCGACCACCTCGGTGTGCTCCTGGACGAACTCCGGGCGGACCCGGACGCCCCCGTCACCAGCGTGCCGATGCGCACCCCTGAGGAGGAGAAGCACGACCGGGAGCGCAACGCCGGCCGACGGGAATGGCCCGAACCGATCCAGGCCCACCTGCGCTTCGAGGAGAGGGCCGGACTCGCCCCGGACTCCGAGGCGGTGCGCGCCGGGCGGGACCGGGCCACCTACGCCGAGCTCGACCGGTACGCCGACCGGGTCGCCCACGCGCTGCGCGAGCGCGGAGTGGGCAGGGGATCGCTCGTCGGGATCCGCATGGAGCGGACCGTCGACATGGTCGCCGCCCTTCTGGGGACGCTCAAGGCCGGCGGGGCCTACGTTCCGCTCGACCCGGGCTTTCCCGAGGACCGCGTCGCCTTCATGATCGAGGACTCGGGACTCACCGTGCTGCTCACCGACGAGGCCTCGGCCGCGTTCCCCGCACCCGAGGGAATTGACCTTATACGCGTGGACGAGCTCGGGGACGTCTTGGGCACCGCCCCGACCAGGCCGCCGTCGGCGCACGTCTCGCTCGACGACCTCGCCTACGTCATCTACACCTCGGGCTCGACCGGCCGGCCCAAGGGCGTGCAGATCCCGCACCGGGCCCTGGGCAACTTCCTGATGTCCATGCGCGAACGGCCCGGCGTCGGCGCCGGAGACACCCTCCTGGCGGTGACGACCCTCTCGTTCGACATCTCGATGCTGGAGATCCTGCTGCCTCTCATGGAAGGGGGCACCGTGGTCCTGGCCGACCACACGACCACAGCCGACGGCGGCGCGCTGGCCGAACTGGTCACGGCTTCCGGAGCCACGGTGATGCAGGCCACCCCGTCGACCTGGCGGATGCTGTTCGACGCCGGGTGGGCTGGTGCCCCCGGGCTCCGAGTGCTGGTGGGCGGCGAAGCCCTCCCACCCGACCTGGCACGCCGACTCCGCAGCGCGGGCATGCCGGTGTGGAACATGTACGGCCCCACCGAGACGACCATCTGGTCGTCGGTCGCCGAGGTGGGCGACGACCCGGTCATCGTCCTGGGCGACCCGATCGCCAACACCGAGCTGCACATCCTCGACGAGCGGCGCAGACCCGTCCCCACGGGCGTGCCGGGCGAGCTGTGCATTGGAGGCGACGGCCTGGCGCACGGCTATCTCGGCCGCCCCGAGCTGAGCGCTGAGCGCTTCGTGCCCCATCCCTTCGGGGGCGGCCTCTCCGACCGCCTCTACCGCACCGGGGACCTCGTCCGGCGGCGGCGCGACGGCGGCATCGAGTTCCTCGGTCGGCTGGACCACCAGGTGAAGCTCCGCGGGTTCCGGATCGAGCTGGGCGAGATCGAGTCGGCCCTGGCCCTGCACCCGTCCGTCAGCGAGGCGGTTGCGCTGGTCCGCGAGGACGTTCCGGGCGACCAGCGCCTGGTCGCCTACGTGGTCCCGCGGTCTGGGCACGCCGACCCCGACCCGCGCGAACTGCGCTCGGCTCTCGCACAGCGGCTGCCGGAGTACATGGTGCCGTCCGCCTTCGTCGTCCTTGGCACGCTGCCACTGACCCCCAACGCCAAGGTCGACCGCAAGGCGCTGCCCGCGCCCGCGATGGCGAGCGCGTCCCGGGGCCGCGCGCCGCGCGATGAACGGGAGGCCCGGCTGTGCGAGCTGTTCGGGCAGGTGCTCGGACTCGCGGACATCGGCGTCGAGGACGGCTTCTTCCAATCGGGCGGGCACTCGCTACTGGCCACCCGGCTCATCGCCCGCATCCGCACGGAATTCGGCGTGGACCTGCAGGTGCGCACCCTGTTCGAAGCGTCCACCCCGGCCGAACTGGCCGATCGGCTGTCCGGCGGACCCGCCCCGGAGCGCCCAGCACTGGAACCGGCCGCCCGTCCGGAGCCGATGCCGCTGTCCCACGCCCAGCGGCGCATGTGGTTCCTGGGCCAGCTGGAGGGGCCCACATCGGCCTACAACATCCCGGTGGCACTGCGGCTCAGCGGCGACCTGGACGTCGACGCCCTGCGCGCCGCGCTCGCCGACGTCGTCGAGCGCCACGAAACCCTGCGCACGGTCTTCCCCGACGACGACGGGGTAGCCCGGCAGGAGGTTCGGCCCCTGGAACAAGCGCGGCCGAGACTGCCGGTGACACCGGTGTCGGAGAAGGACGCCGACGAGGTGTTGGCGTCGGCGGCCCGGTACACCTTCGACCTGTCCGCCGAGCCCCCGCTGGACGCCCGACTGCTCGCCTTGGGCCCGCAGGAGCACATCCTGGTCCTGGTAGTGCACCACATCGCGGCGGACGGATGGTCCATGGCCCCGCTCACGCGGGACCTGGCGGCCGCCTACACCGCGCGCCGCGACGGCCGGGCGCCCGACTGGCGACCGCTGGAGATCCAGTACGCCGATGTCACCCTGTGGCAGCGGCGGCTCCTGGGGGAGGCCGACGACCCCGAGAGCCTGTGGTCCACCCAGCTGGAGTACTGGCGGGGAGCGCTGGAGGGACTGCCCGAGCGCCTTGACCTGCCCACCGACCGCCCGCGCCCGGCCGAACCCACCCGCGAGGGGCACACCCTGTCCTTCCGGTGGGACGCCGACCTGCGGCAGGCCGTCTCGCGCCTGGCGGGTGAGAGCGGGACGAGCGAGTTCATGGTCGTCCAGGCCGCGCTGGCGGTCCTGTTCCACCGCCTCGGCGCCGGGGAGGACATCCCCGTGGGCGCCTTGGTCGCCGGCCGCGCCGACCGGGCGACCGAGGACCTGGTCGGGCTGTTCGTGAACACACTCGTGCTCAGGGCGGACCTCTCCGGCCGTCCCACCTTCCGCGAGCTGCTAGCCCGGGTACGTGAGCGGTCCCTGGACGCCTACGCCCACCAGGACCTGCCCTTCGAGGCCGTCGTGGACGCCTTGGCGCACTCCAGGTCCACCTCCCACCACCCGCTGGTCCAGGCCACCATCGCCTGGCAGAACACACCCGATGTCGATCTGGAGTTGCCGGGCCTTCGAGCCCGGGTCGTCCCGGTCTTCACCGGTACCGCCCGCATGGACCTGTCCCTGCTGTTGGAGGATCGCGCCACTCCGGGCTCGGCTCCGGACGGCATCGACGGCTATCTGGAGTACAGCTCCGAGATCTTCGACCGACCCACGGCCGAGGGCTTCGTCCGCCGTCTGTGCATGGTGCTCCAACAGGCTCTCTCCGACCCCGACCTGCCCATCGGCGCGTTGGAGGTGCTGAGCCCGCAGGAACGGCAGGACGCCCTCCAAGGGGCGAACGACACCCGGCGGCCCATGCCAGAGGTGACGCTGGCGGAGCTGTTCGGTGCCCAGGCCCGGCGTACGCCGGAGGCCGTGGCGCTCGTCGACGGCGACCGCGAGTTCACCTACGCCGAACTGGACGCGGCCGCCGGGCGCCTGGCCGGGCGCCTGGTCGGCCTCGGGATCGGCCCCGAGATCCCGGTCGCGGTGCGCATGGAGCGCTCCGCCGTCCTGGTCGCGGCGGTCCTGGCCGTGGTGAAGGCGGGTGGCGCCTACGTTCCGCTGGACCCGAGGTACCCCGAGTCCAGGCGGCGGCTGATCCTGGAGGAGACCGGGACGCCGGTGCTGCTCGTCGACGGTGCCGCACCGGCTGAGCCGGTCCCCGACCAGGTGAGCGTACTGCCGGTGGACGAGACCGTGTTCGACCCGCGGGTCTGGAACCCCGGCCCGGCGGAGGCGGGCATGCCTGACCGGTGGCCCTGCGGCCACCCCGACGACCTCGCCTATGTCATGTACACCTCCGGTTCCACGGGCACCCCCAAGGGGATCGAGGTGACCCAGCGCAACGTGGTCCGGCTCGCCTTCGACGAGCGGTTCGCCAACGGCAACCACCGGCGCGTCCTCATGCACGCACCGACGGCGTTCGACGCCTCGACCTACGAGATGTGGGTCCCGCTGCTATCCGGGGGGACGGTTGTGGTCGCACCTCCGGGGCCGCTGGACCCCGACGGACTGGCCGGGACCATCGTGGACCGCGAGGTCACCTCGGCCTTCTTCACCAGCGCCCTGTTCGCCCTGCTGGTCAAGCAGCACCCCGAGGCACTCGCCGGGATGCTGGAGATCTGGACCGGGGGCGAGGCGGCCTCGGCCACGGCCGTCGAGGAGGCCAAGCGCGCGTGCCCGGACACCGTCCTGGTGAACGGATACGGCCCCACCGAGACAACGACCTTCGCCGTGACCCACCCCTTCCGGGAGTCCACCGACGGATCGGTGCCGATCGGCAGGCCCATGGACAACACCCGTGCCTACGTCCTGGACGGCAACCTGAGCCCCGTTCCGCCCAACGTCCCCGGGGAGCTCTACCTGGCCGGTGAGGGGATGGGCCGGGGCTACCTGCGCCGTCCCGGGTTGACCGCGCAGCGCTTCGTCGCCGATCCGTTCGGTCCGCCGGGAGAGCGCATGTACCGCACCGGAGACCTCGTGCGGCGTCTGCCCAACGGGTGGATTGACTACCTGGGCCGTACCGACGAACAGGTCAAGATCCGCGGCTTCCGGATCGAGCCGGGGGAGGTCGAGGCGGCGCTCTGTGCGCACCCGGAGGTCGCCCAGGCCGCCGTCACGGTGTACACCAAACCCGGTGGTGGGAAGGACCTGGTCGGATACGCCGTGCCGACCGAAGGCGCCGAGCCGGACCCGCTCAACCTCCGGGAGCACCTGTCCCGGGAGCTACCGGAATACATGGTCCCGGCCGCGATCACGGTGCTCCCGGCCCTGCCGCTGACCGCCAACCAAAAGGTCGACAAGCGAGCCCTGCCGCATCCGGACCTGGCCGCGACGCGGGCCTCGCGCTCGCCGCGCACGCCCACGGAGCGAACACTGTGCGACGTATTCGCACGTGTCCTGGGTGTTCCCGAGGTGGGAGCGGAGAGCGGGTTCTTCGACCTCGGCGGCGACAGCATCCAGGCGACCCGGCTGGTCGCCCAGGCGCGCACTGCCGGACTGGCGATCACTGTCCGCGACGTCTTCGCGTGCCAGACCGCCGCGAAGCTGGCGCAGGCGGCTGTCCCCATGACCGCGTCCAGTGCACACGAGGAGGAGTCCGACGATGACGGACCGATCCCCGCCACACCGATGATGGAACGGCAGCGCCGGTTGGGCGGCCCTGTGGAGGGGTTCGCCATGGCCGTCATGGTCCGCCTGCCGGACGGGATCGCGTCCGAACACCTGGAGGCGGCTCTGCAGGCCGCGCTCGACCGGCACGCGGCCCTGCGGTCGCGGCTGGTGGTCGGCGACGACTCCTGGACGCTGGAACCCCGTCCCCCCGGCGCGGTGCGTGCCGCGGACGTCCTACGGCGGCTGCCGACCGGGGCCGGGCACGGCACGGACGGCCCGGACGGGCGGGACCGGGAAGAGGCCGAAGCGAACGCCGCGCGGGCCCGCCTGGACCCGGCCGCCGGAGTGGTGCTGCAGGCGCTGCACCTGTCCGGCACAGATCGCCCCGAACGCCTGCTCCTGGTCGTCCACCACCTCGTCTGCGACGGCGTGTCGCTGCGCATCCTCCTCGACGACCTGCGCGCCGCCTGGGAGGACACGGCCGAGGGAGACCCGCCTACCCTGGCGCCGGTCGGCACCTCACTGCGGAACTGGGCGTCGTTGCTGCGCGAGCAGGCCACCTCTGCGCGTCACATCGGCGGCCTCGCGTACTGGCGGGGGATACTGGCCGACGCGGTGCCGGTCGTGGACGGCGCCCTCGACCGTGACCGAGACACCTCCGGCTCCGCGGGCAGGGTGACCGCGGTTCTTCCCGCGACCCGCACGGAGGTGCTCCTCGCGGAGGCGCCCGCTGCCTTCGCGGCCGGAATCCAGGACGTCCTGCTCACCGCCTTCGGCGCGGCGCTGGCCGAATGGCGCCGCCGCCGGAGCGGTGGGGAGGGGCCGATCGTGGTGGACGTCGAGAGCCACGGGCGCTTCGAGGAGCTCACCGAAGCCGTCGACCTCTCCCGCACCGTGGGGTGGTTCACCTCGATCAGCCCGGTGCGCCTCGACCCGCGGGGAACCTCCTGGGAGCCGATCCGGCAGGGCGGGAGCGACCTGGCCAGAGCCGTGGCGCGGACCAGGGAGGAGCTGCGGAGCCTTCCCGACCAGGGCGCGGGCTACGGTCTACTGCGCCACCTCAACCCGCGGACCGCCCCGGTCCTGCGGGAAGCCGGTGACTCACAGGTGCTCTTCAACTATCTCGGGAGGACCGGCGCCACAGGGGCGGGAGCGGCGTGGGAGCCGATCCACGATGAGGCCGCCACGGCGGCGAGCGGGACCGACCCCGCCACACCGCTGACGCATCCGCTGGAGCTCGACGCGGTCGCGCGTGAAGGGGAAGGCGGAACGGTACTGGAGGCGCGGTGGACCTTCGCCCCAGCCCTGGTCGGCGAGGACGAGGTCGGCGAGCTGGCCGAGCTCTGGTTCCAGGCGTTGGATGCCCTGGCCGTCTGCGCCCGCGACCCGGAGGCCGCCGGGGCCGGCCGCGTTCCCGAACCGGGAACCGGGGCCGCGGCCGCAACCGCGTCGTCGATCCCCCACACGGACTGGAGCGGTGGCGTCCCGCTCTCCTTCGGTCAGTTGGAGTTCCTGCTCCAGCCCGTGGGACCCAACCACCCCCACCACAACGTGGTCGCCGCCTGGAGGCTGCACGGTGCCCTGGACGAGCGAGCACTGCGCGAGAGCCTGGACGTCCTGGTCCGCAGGCACGACATCCTGCGGACCCGCTACCTCCAACGGGGGACGGATACGCTGCAGTTCGTCGACGACCGGTCCACCTGGCCGGTCGAAGGGGTCGATCTGCGCGGCGAGGCGCCCGCCGACCGGGAACGCGTGCTGCGCGATCTGGTGAAGGCCCAGACCGACCGGCCCGTCAGTATCGAGGGTGGAGACCTGGTGCGGGCGGTGCTGGTCGCTCTGGCCGAGGACGAAAACGTCATCGTCCTGTCCCTGCACCACATACTCGTCGACCACTGGGGTTTCCAAGTACTGGTGGGCGAGCTCAACACCCTCTACCGGGCGCGGGTCGCAGGGAGCGAGCCCGAGCTGCCCCCGATCCAGGTCCAGCACCTGGACTACGCGGCTTGGGAGCGCGGCCTACTGGACGGAGGCGCGCTCGACGCGCACGTCCGGTACTGGCGCTCCGAGTTGGAAGGGGCGCCCAGAGAGCTGGCCTTCACCGCGCCGGACCACCAGACGGCCGACCCGGTCGAAGGGTACACCCACAGCTTCCGGATCGACGAGTCCGTCACCCGTGCCGTCAAGGCCGCCGCGAAGAGGGAGGGGGTGACTCCCTTCATGGTGTTCATGGCGGTGCACCAGCTCTTCCTGTCGGCCTACACCGGAAGCGACGATGTCGTGCTCACCCATCCCCTCTCCGGCAGGGAGCACCCCGAGACCCAGCGGAACATCGGCCCCTTCGTCGACATTTTGGCGGCCCGGTCCCGGATGGCGGGAGACCCGACCTTCCGCGAGTTCGTCACGCGCGTCTACCAGGCCGAACTGGAGGCCTACGCCCATCAGCACGTCCCGTTGCGCGCACTCATCACCGACGGAGTTGTGGGGGACAACCAGCTTCCGCTGCGCATCCTCTTCAACATGTTGGGGGTCCCCGGAGTCTCCCTCGACCTGGAGGGGGTCGACGCGGTTCCCGCCGGTGCCGGAGTCGGTGACGACAGCGTGCTGTCCGAGCTCGTCACCGTCATGCGCCCGCACAACCTCGACCTGTACCTGATGCTGCGGGAGGACGGGGGAGCCATGCGCGGCATGTGGCTGTACCGGCCCGAGGCCATCGTCCCGGAGACGATGGGGGTGCTGGTCCGCCAGTGGCCGACCGCCCTCGGCCTGGCCCTGGAGAGGCCGGACCGGCCGCTCTCGGAACTGAAGCGGGACCTGCTGGGACGAGAGTTCGGAGGGCACACCACGTGACGACGAACTGGCTGGTCAGGCGGGAGCCCGACCCCTACGTGGAGTTCCGGCTGTTCTGCTTCCCCTACGCGGGAGCCGGTGCCTCGGCCTACCACCGGTGGCACGCCGCCGCCCCGGCCTCCGTGCACGTGTGCGCGGTGGAGCCGCCGGGGCGGGGGATGCGGGTCGGCGAACCGGCTCAGGAGGACTTCCCGACGCTGGTTCGGGACCTGGCCGACCGGTTCGAGGAGCTCGAGCCCGGAGCGTTCGCGTTCTTCGGGCACAGTATGGGCGGTCTCGTCGCCTACGAACTGACCCGGGAACTGCGCGAGCGCGGCTCGCGGGGGCCGACGCACCTGGTGGTGTCGGCCTCCGCCGCCCCGGGGACCCCGCGCCTCCGCCGATCACTGGCCGGGGCCGACGACGCCGCGGTGTGCGAGGAGCTCCGGGACCTCGGAGGCACCCCCGAATGGGTCCTGGACGACGAGGACCTGATGGCTATCGTCCTGCCCGCCGTGCGCGCGGACTACGCCACCCTCGATTCCTACCGCCCGAGCCCGCACGCACCGGTCGATGTCCCCATCACCGTGCTCGGCGGGCGGGACGACAGCGTCGTGCCCCCGGGACACCTGGAGGGATGGCGGCGGGCGACGACGGCCGGGGTCCGGACGCGGTTGTACCCCGGCGGCCACTTCTACCTCCACGACCATGTCGAACACATCCTCGCCCTAGTGGAGAGCGAGGTGTCGGCGGGCAGGACCCGTGACGCCCTGGGCGGCTCAAGGTGACCGTAGATCGGCGGCCCGCGCGGTGCTCGTGGGCGGCCCACAAAGATGCAGGAGGACTTCGCTTGGAAACCACGGAACGCCCGGTGGCGCTGGTCACCGGAGGGACCAAGGGTATCGGCCGTGCAGTCTGCCTGCGCCTGGCCGAGGACGGCTACGACGTCGCGCTGTGCTACTCGACCGACGTGGACGCCGCGCGGGAGCTGGAGAAGGAACTGACGGAATACGGAGTGGACGTCTACGCCCGGCGGGCCGACGTCTCCGACCCGCGTGAGGTACAGCTGCTGCTTGACGCCGCGCAGGACGCGCTCGGGCCGGTGTCCGCACTGGTCGCCTCGGCCGCGGTGGTGCGTGATACCCCGTTGGCGCTGATGGAGGACGAGGACTGGCAGCGGGTGCTGCGCGTCGACCTGGACGGGGTCTACACGGTGTGCCGGGCGGTGATCGAGGAGATGATGGGCCGCCGGCACGGGGCCATCGTCACCCTCTCCTCCCTCGCAGGCATCCTCGGCAGTCCGGGGCAGACCAACTACGCGGCCGCCAAGGCCGGGGTCATCGGCTTCACCACGTCCCTGGCGCTGGAGGTCGGTCGGTATGGGATCCGCGCGAACGTGGTGGCACCCGGTTACATCAACACCAGGAACGTGACCGGATTGCCTGAGGAGACCGTTGACGAGGCGGTCGACCGGACCGCCCTGGGGCGCCTGGGTGAACCGGAGGAGGTCGCCGATCTGGTCGCCTTCGCTCTCTCCGACCGCGCCTCCTACATCACCGGGAGCGTGCTGCGCATCGATGGGGGCTTCGGCGCGTCACTGTGACGCGGGGTCGTCGCTTCGGGCCCGGGACCGCACGGGCCAATCAGACACAGAGGTGGATATGACCAATCCTTTCGACGACGACAACAGCGTCTTCCACGTACTCGTTAACGAGTGGGGGCAGCACTCGTTGTGGCCGGCGTCGGCGCGAACACCTGATGGCTGGACTGCTGTTCTCACCTCGTCCCCCCGCGAGGAGTGCATTGACCACATCGAGCGGAACTGGTCGGACCTGCGTCCGCACCGGAACCCGCTCCCGGAGGAGACTTCACAGGTCGTGCACTGAACCAGGGGCGGAGCCATCGTGTGCGTGTCAGAGGAACTCAGGCCTTCCTCTTAGCCGTCACACGGTGGCTCGCCCCGTGGGGGCGGTGGCGCAGGGGCCACCGGCCGCAGGGGGCTCGTGCGGCCGTGGTTCAGTGTCTGACTCGTCTCAGTTCCAGCCTCTCGGCGAAGGCCTGCCAGGAGCGCGCGCACTCGATCGCCGCTAGCGAGACCATCTCTAGTCGGTGCTCCGGGATCGCCTCGGCGATGGTGCTCGACCGCCGAGCGCCCGTGAGCTGTACGTCCAGCATGCGCAGCAGCAGGCGCCCGAGTTCGCTGTGGCGCAAGGAGGGATCCCTGCACAGGTTCTGGAACAGGGTGTCCAGGTCCACGACGGCCTCGGAGCCGTCGTTGCCGCGGGCGACGGTACGCCTGTAGTCCTCCGTCCTCGACTCCGGTTTGCGCCGTTTGCCAAGAGCCCGGATCGAACGGGGGACGGGGTCCTCGCCCCGGAGTACGCGTGCTCGTACGTCGCGTACGGTGCCCGGCGAGATGCCTGCCTTCCTGGCGATCTCCCGCAGCGGTGCGTAGGGGGTCTCGGAGAGCAGACGTCCGGCGATCCGACGCCCCTCCTCAGTGCTGACGGGGCGGAGCTTTCCGTCCTGTCCCAACCGCGCCGTAAGCTGTTCCCCGCTGGATGCCTCGTTGCGCAGTCCGCCGATCTTCGTGGCGGACAGCGCCGTCGCCGCGGCGATTGCACGGTCCGACCAGTGCGGATGGGTCTTGATGAGGCGTTGTGCCGCCGCCGTCTTGTCTGCGAGTGTCAGCGGCAGTCCGTGGCGGGTGTTGGACTCGACGGCGAGGAGGAACGCATCGGACTCAGGCCCATCGAAGAACTTGGCCTTGATCTCCGTCTGGCCGCGCAGCTGTGCCGCTCGCAGTCTGTGCATACCGTCGATGACGCGCATGGTCGCCTGGTGGACGATGATGGGGGGAAGTTCCTGTCCTGCCTCTGCGAGGGAGCGCACATGGCCCATGTCCTCGCCCGACAGTCGAGGCGAATCCGCAGCGAGCAGGGAAGCAATCGGGACCGTGGTGGTGGCATCATCGGGTAAAGTGCCTTGTAATGCCTGCTGGATCAGTGAATCGGGGCTGGCGAGACTCATTTCCAGAAAACCCTCATGTTTTATGGCGGTTGAATCGTCGGGGTAATTGGCCCGCACCTGAACTTGATATCAAGGCAGGCTAGGTGCGCAGGAGTTCCGAGGCACGCATGTGCCTGACCGCGATGGGTGGGTCTGCGCGAATCCTGCGCTTCCGGTCTTGGCCGGTGTCCGGGGCCTCCTCCTGGCCCGAGCCTGTGGTCGGGCCATTCGGTGTCTGTTTTCCAGGCATCCCGGTGCGGTCGTGCACCTGGGCTCGGCCCCGCGTCAGGGTGCGGTGGAGGCGGCCCCCACGTACCCTGTTCCGCAACCGGCTCACCTGGTCTCATGTTGATCTCTGCAGGTCAAAGGGGTTTCTTATCCTGTAAGATTCCCAAGGAAAGAGTACGTAAAGCATGAGATGGCCGTCAAGCCGAAAGGCGACGGCTGAGTCGAAGGTGGGTCATGCCAGTCAAGCGCACACGCGGCCAGCGGGCAGGGTTGACAAGACAGAGCATTCTCGAAGCCGGGCTCGACCTGGCCGACCGCGAGGGCCTCGCGGCCCTGTCCATGCGGAACCTCGGTGCCGAACTGGGGGTAGAGGCCATGACCCTCTACCACTACATCCCCAGTAAGGACGCGCTTCTGGACGGCATAGTGGAATGCGTCGTCTCAGAAGCCCTTCCTCCTCGGTTCGCCGAAGCGTCCTGGCAGGAAAGGCTGAGGGGCTACGCCAATTCGCTCGCCTCGGTCATGGCCGCCCATCCGAACGTCGTGCCCCTTCTCATGCTCCAGCCAGCGGTTACCTCGCGGAATATGGAGACCATGGAGTCCATGCTCCAGTCGCTGCACTCAGCAGGGTTCGATCTGCGGCAGGCCGTGGACGTGATCTACACGCTGACCGGATTCGTTCTCGGTCACGTCGCGGTCCAGGCGGGCATCCAAGGAGTGCGCTCGCACGGGCGGCCTGCTGAGGAGCGTGGGCGCGATATCGACGAGGATCGCTACCCCTTGCTCTCTCGGGCAGACAAGGTGTCAGAGAGGGACGCGCGGTTCGAATTCGCCTTGGATGCTCTGATCACGGGGTTTGAGGCGGCGTGTTCAGCGCCTAGGTCCTGAACGCTTCCGGAAGCCCAACTGACTCTTACGTCGTAAGAGTCGTGGGGTTACTCTATGAGAGGGACATGGCGAGGCAGATCCGAGAGGAAGATCGTGGCAACTCGACAGCGCGAATCCCTATCCCGAGAACGAGTGATGAGGGCGGCCTTGGAGTTGGTGGACAGGGACGGCCTCGAGAATCTCTCCATGCGCCGCTTGGGTTCTGAACTCAGTGTGGAGGCGATGGCTCTTTACCACTATGTTCCGACCAAAGCGGCTCTGCTGGTCGAGTTGGGCCAGTCCGTGGTCGAGAACGCGGTCAGGAAGGCCGCTGCGGCCTCTGACGGAGGGCGGACGTGGAATGACCGGTTGTACCGTTTCGCGTTGGCGCTCCACAGTGAACTGCTCCTTCATCCCGGGGCCTTGTCCATCCTGGTGAGTCGGCCAATCCATTCTCCGGAGTCGGTGCGGCTCCTCGACTGCATCGCGGGGAGGCTTCGCGCGGAATGCGACGATCGGGCGCGGGTCAAACGCCTTATCGGGGCGCTCATCGCGCTGGCGCTGGGCCACGCCGTGGCCGAGGTGGTCTGCAGTCTGGAGGATCGTCCCCTGCGCACGGTGGACCACGGTACATTTTCCGGTGACCATGCTGTTGGCTGCGGTACCCGTAGTCAGGATGCCAACCGCGAGGACTTCCTCTTCGCCTTGAAGGCGCTCCTTAACGGGGTCGAGCCGCCCCACACATCACCCACCGTGTAGAGATCGTCGGGTGAAGGGTGTATTTGGTTGAGGTCGGTGATATAAGTGTGCCTTTTGGAGCGCGTCTCAGAAGCCCTGCGAGGTGGTCCTGCGCCTGGCATGATCACGCGCTGTGATCGATGTGTTGCCCGATGGGCTCTGGGAGATCGTCCAGCCCCTGCTGCCCCCGGTCCCCAAGACCGGCCGCCCCCGAGCCGACCAAAGAGCTGTGTTGACCACGGTGCTGTTCGTCCAGGCCTCCGGCTGCTCCTGGGAGAAGGCCCACGGCCTGTTCGGCGTCACCCCTGCCGCTGACCTGCGCGATCTCCGCGGTCAACGTCAACGACATCGAAGCACTCCAGCCCCTGGTCTGGGGCATCCCGGCGGTGCGGACGCGTCGAGGTCCCCGGCGGCGGGGGCGCTGCCGCCGCCGAGGCGCGAGGCCGCCTTCCGGTCCCTGACCGCCGAGTGGCTGCGGCGCGGCGGAGCCGACCTGGCGGCTGACTGGAAGCTGCTGCTCAGCGACGTTCCGGACGCCGGGGAGCTGGCTCGGAGCGTGCGCGACGAACTGCTCGCGCGAGGAGAGGCCCCGCCCGCTCCCGTCGCCCCCGAGGAGGTCACCGACTTTCCGGAACGGGCCCCGTTGCGCATGGTCTCCTACACGGCCGAGCACACCGACGGGCGCGTCCGCCGGGAGGCCGAAACCGTGGTGCACCTGGCCGTGCCCGGTCCGGAAGCGGACGGACCGTGGCGGATGCGCGTCCTGACCGCGACCGGTCCCGTCCGGCTCCGGGTGCGGACCGGGGCGTTCGACGGGACCGGCCGCGCCCGCGTGGACCGGGGCGGGGGCGGGCGGGAGGTCTTCGCGGTGGACGGCGACGCCCTGTGCGTGGACGCCCGTGCCTGGGTCCAGGAAACCCCACCGCGCTGACCCGAGGCCGGGCCCTCACCTCAGCGCGGTGTTCTCCGGCAACGACGACGGCGTGCCCTCCCGCTCCGGGTGGGCGTGCCGTCGTCGGCGGTGCGTCAGGCCTCGGGGTTCAGCACCGCCGCCGCGGCGGCCAGGTCGGCCTCGGCGCCGGTGGTCAGCGCGTACAGGGCGTACCCGATCGGGGAGGCGTCCCACAGGTGCCTGGCCTGCGCCGCCAGGCCGGGGTGGACGTGCCCGCCCGCCCGCTCGTAGGCGGTGAGGGTGGCCCGCAGCATCTCTTCGCCCGCGGCGCCGTACTGGGCGGACAGGTCGCGTGCGGGGTCGTCCACGCGGGCGGTCGTCCAGTCCAGGACTCCGGTGACCGCGCCCTCCTCGTCGAGCAGCACGTGCGCGGGGTAGATCTCGCCGTGGGTCATCACGGTCCGCTCGGGCCAGCAGGTGTCGTCGTCGAGCCAGGCCCGCCAGGCCCCGGTCAGGGCGGGGGAGACGGTGAAGGCCTCGCTCACGCGGGCGATGTCGTCCCGCCACGCCTGACGTACCCGGTCCGGGGTACGGACCTCGACGCCCGCGGCCTCGGCCCGCTCCGGGGCGATCGAGTGCAGGCGGGCCAGCAGACGTCCCAGACGCTCGGCGTAGTCGGGGCTGGCGGGGTCCATGTGCCAGACGGGCTCCCCGGCGTCGGTCAGGGTCAGGCCCGGTGCGCCGGGCAGGGCCGGGTAGGCGATCAGCTCGGGGGAGCGGACCCGCCAGTCGGGGACCGCGACGCCGTCCTCGGCCAGGACCGGGGCGACCAGGCCGAGGACGCGCGTCTCGGCGGCCATGCCCTCGGAGACGTCGGCGCGGCGCGGCACGCGCAGCACCCACTTCCGGCCGGTCGCGTCGCGGGCCATGACGACGCGGTAGTCCAGGCCCGCCTCGTTCACCGTGGCGTCCCGCGCGGACAGGTGCAGGCCGTGGGCGGCGGCGAGGGTGATGGTGTCGTCGATGGTGCTCATGGGACCAAGTTCCCATCCATGCCCACGTAACGCGAGGCGACGGGTCGTGCGGGTGCCGCCGAGGACGGAGCGGGCGGCCGGATCACTCGTCCGTCCGGCGGACCACCCAGTCCGGGGCCCACACGTCATCCGGGGTTCGCGGGCCCGAGGTGCGCAGGTACTCGCGCAGCGCGGTCAGCACGGGGTGCCGCTCCCCGCTGCGGGACAGCAGCACGTGCGGGTAGACCGGCGTCGGGTCGCGCAGGGGGACGCGCCGCAGGTCGTGGGCCCGGGGCCACAGGTACCGGTCCCCGCCGCCGACGAGGGTGGCCAGGGAGGCGGAGTCGGCCAGCGCGTCCATCAGGGCCTCGTCGCCGAAGTCGGGGCCGAGCGCGTCGATGCTCAGACCGAAGGCCTCCGACAGCGCCCGGTAGAACTCCGCCCACTCCGTGTCGGGCCTGATCCCGGGGATCCAGATCCGATGACCGGCCAGGTCCGCGGGCCTGACCTCGGGTGCGTCCGCCAGCGGGTGGGCGGGCCCGACCAGGAGCTCCAGGGGTGAGTCCAGGAGCCGTTCGGCGCTGATCCCGGCCGGGAGCCGCTCGGCCGGCAGGGCGCGGAAGGACGCGTCGACGGTTCCTTCGAGCACCGCCCGGGCGGCCCGGGCGGCGTTCTCGCCGCTCAGCGTGACCGCGTCCAGGTCCGCCCCGGGGTGGGAGCGGTAGAACCGGTAGACGGCCTGGGCCGGGGCGATGCGCCGGTTGAGCACGTCCACGCGCAGGGGGCGGCTGCCGGGGCGCACGGCCCGCTCGGCCTGCTCCAGGGCGGCGAGGGCCCTCCGGGCGTGCGGCAGGAGGACCTGCCCGTCCAGGCTCGGTCTGGAGCCCCGGGAGGTCCGCACCAGGAGCGCGGCCCCCAGGTGCCTCTCCAGGGCCGCGATCCGTTTGGAGACCGCCTGCTGGCTGATCCCGAGCTCGTCCGCCGCGGCCTGGAACTGGCCGGTCCGGGCGACGGCCACGAACGTGCGCAGCGCTTCGACATCCACAGCCCCAGCCTACTTGCACAACCTCTGGTTGTGTCCGGTGGATCGTGCGGTTGTTTGACCGCGCGTTCCGCCGGGTGGTGGGATCAGCGCATGTCCACACGCACAGAGCAGGTCATGTACGTCCAAACGCCCGAGTTCGCACGTCACGCGGAGCGGATCGCGGAGGTGACCGACGCGACGTCCCGGCTGAACGTGCTGCCTTTCAGCGACGGCGAGGGCCGCGCCGAACTACTTTCGGTTGTGTTCGGCGGCCCGCTGCCGGAATCGGTGACGATCTACCCGCCGTTCTTCACCGAGTACGGGCTCAACACGGTGTTCGGGGAGGACGTCTTCGTCAACCAGGGCTGCACGTTCATGGACAGGGGCGGCATCCGCCTCGGCAGCCGTGTCATGATCGCGCCGAGGGTCAGCCTCATCACCGGCGGGCACCCCCTGCCCCTCGCCGAGCGCCGCGAGTACCTCTCCTTCGCCCCCATCGTCATCGAGGACGACGTCTGGATCGGAGCGGCCGCCGTGGTCACGCAGGGGGTGACCGTCGGCGCCGGTTCCGTGGTCGCCGCGGGCGCGGTGGTCACCCGCGACGTCCCCGCCCGCGCCCTGGTCGGGGGAGTCCCCGCCCGCGTGATCAGGGCGATCGACTGAGCCCGCCCCGGGTCAACCGGCCCGGAGGGGGCCGGACTCCGGCGCCGGGGCGGCGAAGTACTCGTGCGCCGTGCGGGCGAGCAGCGTGGCGCCGTCGGAGATGACCCCGTTGGCGGCCTCCCCCACGCAGACGGCGGCGAACTCGGGCTGGTGGTTGCTGACCGGGAAGCAGCCCAGGCCGATGTAGGGGTGGATGGCCGGAACGTGCTGGGAGACGTTGCCCATGTCGGTCGAGGCGCGGTTCATCGTCTGGTGTTCGGGGGGCGCGTCGAACCGCCGCCCGAGCGCCAGGGCGTGACGCGTGTAGATCTCCAGGGCGCGCTCGTCCGTGCGGAACTCCGAGTAGGGCTGCGACTCCGGGGTGAACTCCAGGGCGGTGTCGGTCGCCAGCGCTCCGGCCCGGAAGCACTGTTCCACCCGGCGGCGCAACGGCTCCAGCTGCTCCAGGCTCTCGGCCCGGGTGTACCAGCGGCCCTCGGTCACCGCGGGGATGGCGTTGGGCGCCTGCCCTCCCACCGTCTGGATCCCGTGGACGCGGGTGCCCGGCGGGAGCTGCTGGCGCAGCAGGCCGAGGGCCACCTGGGCGACCACGAAGGCGTCGTTGGCGTTGCGGCCCTCGTGCGGGTAGGCGGCGGCGTGGGCCGACCGGCCGGTGAAGCGGACGTGGTCGTGGGCGACGGCGTAGGGCTCGGCCCGAGGTGCGTCCACCGGCCCGGGGTGGGCCATCAGCGCCAGGTCCAGGTCCCGGAAGGCTCCGGCGTCCAACAGTTCGATCTTGCCGCCGCCGCCCTCCTCGGCCGGGGTGGCGATCACGTCGATACGCAGGTCGAGCCGGTCCGCCCAGGGGCGCAGCGCGATCGCCGCGCCCGCCGACATCGCGGCGATCAGGTTGTGCCCGCAGGCGTGGCCCAGGCCGGGCAGCGCGTCGTACTCCACGACGAAGCCGACCCGGCGCCGACCGGACCCGTAGGTGGCGTGCAGCGCGGTGGGAAAGCCGAGGTAGGCGTTCTCGACGGTGAAACCGAACCGCTCCAGCAGCTCCGCCGTCCACCGCGCCGCGCGGTGCTCCTCCCAGGCGGTCTCGGGGTGGGCGTGCAGCGTCTCGGAGTAGGAGACCAGCTCTGGCAGGTGCTCCGCGGCGCTCGGCAGCGCGCCGTGTCCGGGCGCGCCGGGTTCAGCGGTCATCGCCCGGCACCCCGTATCCCGGTGAGGCGGCCGGTTCCAGGCCGCGCCGGACGTAGTCGTCGCGCTGGGGGAGCCAGACCTTGAGCAGTCCGCCCAGCTCCCCGATCGGATCCTCGCGCCAGTCCACGCGCAGGTCCGTGTCGCGCCAGCCGTGCGCGGACACGGTGGACAGCCCCGCGGAGTACACCGGTCCGGCCTCGCCTCCGGCGGCCAGGCCCGCGGCCAGGGCGGTGAGCAGGCGTTCCTCCAGTTCCCCCCGGGCCGAGGCGAAGGCCTCGCACATGGCCGCGGGGACGCCCGGGTCCGAGAGCATGTTCCCAGCGGCGGCACAGTGGGGGCCGGTGGCCTCGCCGTGGACGCCGAGGGTGAGGCCGCCGCTGAACGTGGCCGCGGCGCCGGAGGCGTCCACCACCGTGAGCTGCCGGTAGGCGATGTCCGGTGCGGTGGCGGTCACGGCGTCGAGCGCGGCCCGGGGGCTCGCGCCCGCGGCGAGCCGGTCCAGCAGCGCCGTTCCCAGCCGCGGGTCGGTGATGTTCTGCGAGGCGACCGCGCCGACGGAGTCGCGCAGGTGGACGACCCGCGCGGCGACGGCGGGGGAGGACGAGGACGCGGCGACGCCGAACCTGCCGTCCTGGTGGGCCGCGATGGAGAAGGTCACTTGTCGCCTCCCGAGATCACGGCGGTCGCGTCGATCTCCACGAGCCATTCGGGCCGGGCCAGGGCCTGGACGACGATGCCCGTGGAGACCGGGTGGACCCCCTTCAGCCAGCGTCCCATCTCGCGGTAGACCTCCTCGCGGTAGCGCGGGTCGGTGAGGTAGACGGTCACCTTGACGATGTCCTCCAGACCGCTGCCCGCCTCCCTGAGCAGGAGGTCGATGTTGGCCATGGCCTTCTCGGTCTGCGCGCGGACGTCGCCGACGCCCACGGACTCGCGGGTGTCCAGGTCCTGGCCGATCTGGCCGCGCAGGTACACGACCCCTCCGGCCACCACCGCCTGGCACAGGTCGTTGTCGAGGTTCTGCTCGGGGTAGGTGTCCCTGGTGTTGAACTTGCGGATGCGCGTGTGCGTGGTCAAGGTGTGATCACCCCTGGGTGTGGGACGGGTGCGGGTGCGTGTCGTGGTGTTCCATGTAGCCGCGCTGGATGCAGATCTGGTCGGCCACGTACTTGGCGTCGTGCCAGGCCCCCCAGATGAAGCTCGAACCGCGGCGGGACTGCCACGGCAGCCCCATGAAGTAGACGCCGGGCTCGGAGGAGACCCCGCGCTGGTGCCGGGGCCTGCCGTTCTCGTCGAACGCGTCCACCCGCAGCCAGCCGTAGTCGGCGGTGAAGCCGGTCGCCCACAGGACGGTCCGGACCCCGGCGGCGGCGAGGTCGAGTTCGCGGAGGGGGTCGGTCACCGACTCCGGGTAGGCGCCCAGGACGCGGGCCCCGGGCTCCTCGGGCAGGTCGAGTCCGTTGCGTTCGACGTAGGCGTCGGCCTCGTCCAGCAGCGACAGGTAGTTGGCGTCGCCGCGGGCGATGTTGTCCCGCAGGTCGGGCGCGAAGCGGACGGTTCCGGCGTCGAAGGACTCCGTCCGGCCGACCAGCGTGATGCCGCGCTGAGCCAGGGCCCGGAAGTCCACGGTGTGGCCGCCGTGCGCGCCGCTGACCGCGATCGTGACGTGCTCGGCGCCCCGCGCGGGGGCCGAGGCCTCCCACTTGCCGAGCACTCCCAGCCACCAGACGAAGTCGTGTCCCCGGTACCGGCGCGGCGGGCGGTCGTGCGGACCGACGGACAGGTACACCCGTCGGCCGTCGGCGCGGAGTTCGTCGGCGATCTGGACCCCCGAGGAGCCCGACCCGACCACGAGCACGCCGCCCTCGGGCAGCTGTGCGGGGTTGCGGTAGGCGCTGGAGTGGAGCTGGACCAGGTCCGCGTCCCCGGGGATGAGCGGGGGGACGACCGGCCGCTGGAACGGGCCGGTGGCGGCCACGACGTAGCGGGCGTCGATGTCACCGTCCGAGGTCTGGACCCGGAACCCCGGGCGTCCGGTGTTGCGTCGCACCGAGGTCACCTCGACCCCGCACCGGATCGGCGCACCGATCTTCTCGGCGTAGGTCGCCAGGTAGTCCGCGACGCCGTCCTTGGAGGCGAAGTCCTCGGGGTCCAGGCCGGTGAACTCCAGTCCGGGGAACCGGTCGTGCCAGACGGGCCCGTTCGTGACCAGCGAGTCCCACCGCTCCGAGCGCCAGCGCTCGGCGACGCGGCTCCTCTCCAGGACGACGTGGGGCACCCTGCGGTCGCTGAGGTGCTCGCTCATCGCGATCCCGGCCTGCCCCCCTCCGACGACGACGACCTCGATCTCTTCCAGTGACATGCACAGCCTCCAGGCTCTGGTCAACGCGTGTGTTCAGGGCGGGTGTGTCCCGCGTGCCCTCCCCGACCGGCCGGGGAGGGGGGAGGGTTCAGCGCGGGGCCCGGTCGCTCTCGTGCAGCAGGTCGGAGCCGCTGGTCTCGGGCATGGTGCGCAGCGTGACCGCGCCGATGACGCCGATCACGACCATGGTGAAGGCGGGGACCATGCTGCTGCCGGTGAGGGAGATCAGCCAGGTCATCAGGTACGGCAGGGTTCCCGCGAAGAACGCCCCGGCGACGCTGTAGGCCATCGACAGTCCGCTCTGCCGGGTCCGGGTCGGGAAGAGCTCCGCGACGGCGGAGGCGTGGGTGCCCAGGATGACCGCCAGGATCGCGGCGAGGCCGAAGGTCGCGGCGAACGCCGCCCACGAGGTCTGCACCTGCATCAGCCAGAACAGCGGCACGGAGGCCGCGATCAGCAGCGCGGCGGCGGTGTAGAGCACCGGCTTGCGGCCCACGCGGTCCGAGATCCTGCCCGAGAGCGGGATGATCCCCATGGCGACGACCGAGGCCACCGCGGAGAGCAGGGCGGCCCGGTCGGCGGGCACCCCCACGATCTCCTCCTGGTAGGTGATCAGGTACACCAGGACGATGTAGAAGGTGGAGTTCATGAAGGTCTCGATGCCGACCGTCTGGAGGAACTGCCTGCCGTTGGAGCGGAACACCTCGACGACGGGCTGGCTCGGGACGTTGTTCATGTCCTCCAGCGCGCGGTACTCGGGCGTGTCCTCGATGCGCAGGCGGATGTAGAGGCCCACCGCGGCCATGGGCACCGTCAGCAGGAAGGGGATCCGCCACGCCCAGTCGAGGACGACCTCGGCCGGGAAGGACGCGTGCAGGGCCCACACGGCGAACGACGCGCACAGGAACCCGGCGACCGAGCCGAACTCGATCCAGGAGCAGCCGAACCCGCGGCGCTTGGGCGGCGAGAACTCCGCGAGGAAGGCGGCGGCCGAGCCGAACTCCCCGCCCGCGGCGAGCCCCTGGATGATGCGGGCGACCACCAGCAGGATCGGCGCGAGGATGCCGACGGACTCGTAGCTGGGCAGCAGCCCGAGCATGAGCGTGCCCGCCGCCATCGAGATGATGACGATCGACAGCGTGGTCTTGCGCCCGAAGCGGTCGCCGAGGTGGCCGAAGAGCACCGAGCCGAGCGGTCGCACGAAGAACGCCACGGCGAAGACCGCGAAGACCGACAGCAGGGCGGTGGTGCCGTCCTGCTCGGGGAAGAACACCTGCGCCATGGTGGTGGCCAGATAGGCGTAGACGGCCCAGTCGAACCAGTGGACGAACACGCCCACCGCCCCGGCGAACACACCCCGCCGCAGGTCCTTCTCGTCGACCTGCTCCGCGACCTCGCTCGTCATCTCTTCTCCTGGGGTCTCGTCCTGGCGCGCACCGGGGTCGGTGAGGCCGCGGCGGCCTCCCCGGTCGGGGCGTCCCTGTGCATGGTCAGGAGGCCGCTCGTTCGCGGGAGTGTGGTCTCGAACGCCTGGCGGGAGCGGGGTGGGGCCCACGGCGCCGTCGGTATCCGACCTGCCTGTGTCATGGGTCACCACTATCCAGGCGGGGCCTAGGATCTGTAAAACACATAGTTCCGAAGATCTCCTTCGGAAAAAGCGATAGCTCGGAAGGGAGGGCCGGACCGATGGGCGACGTGAGCCTGCGGCAGCTGGAGTACCTGAGGGCCATAGCCAGGCTCGGATCGGTGACGGCGGCGGCGCGGGAGCTGTTCGTCTCGCAGTCGACGGTCTCGACGGCGTTGTCCGACCTGGAGGCCGCGCTGGGGGTCACCCTCTTCGTCCGCTCCCCGAAGGGGATGCGCCCCACCGCGTCCGGGCAGCGCGCCCTGGCCGTGGCCGACGACGTGCGGGCCAGCCTCGAACAGCTCCGGGAGACCGCCAGCCGGGAGAGGGAGGAGGTCGAGGGGGACCTCACCATCGGCTGCTACGCGACCATCGCGCCGATCCTGCTGCCGAGGGTCATCGCGGAGTTCTCGCGCCGGTATCCGCAGGTGCGGCTCTCGTTCGTCGAGGCCTCCCACGGAACCCTCCTGGACGACCTGCTCAACTCCCGCATCGACCTGGCGATCACCTACCACTACGAGCTGGCGGGCGTCCGCCCGGCGGTCGGCGTGGCCTCGCAGTGGCTGCGGTCCGATCCCCCCTACGCGCTCACCCCGGTGGACGGGCCCCTGAGCGCGAAGGGGGAGCTGACCCTGGCGGACCTGGCGGTCGAGCCGCTGATCCTCTTCGACCTGCCGCCCGGCGGCGACTACTTCCTCGGCCTGTTCGACAGGGCGGGGCTGACGCCCAACGTGCGCTTTCGCACCACGAGCTTCGAGATGGTGCGCGCCCTGGTGGCCCGCGGCCTGGGCAACGCCCTGCTCACCCAGCGCACCGTGCTGGAGCGCAGCTACGAGGACCTGCCCTACGCGACCAGGGAACTCGACATCCGGTCCGAGGGGCTCGGGATCGAGGTCATGCGGCTCGCCGGGCGCAAGCCGGTGCGGCGGATGGAGGCCTTCGTCGACGTGTGCAGGGAGGTCGTGGTCTGACCCGCCCGCGCCCGGGGCCAGGGCGGCCCGGGGCGGAGCGCTCACCCCCGCGCGGTGTTCTCCGGGCCCGGCGCGGCGGCCAGGTGCGGGAACTCCGCGGCGGTCGTGAACCGGCCCTCGTCGTGTCGGACCGTCAGCTCGCCGCCACTGTCGGCCACCCGTTCGCGCAGGGTGGCCAGCCCTCGCAGCCGGGTGGGCGGTTCCTCGGCGGCGCCGTCGTTGACGATGGTGATGCCGGTCTCGGTCAGGGTGATGCGCACCCGCCTGGCCTGGGCGTGGCGCAGGATGTTGGTGGTGGTCTCGCGCAGCACCTGGCCCAGCAGCTCGCCCGCGCCCGGGGCCACCTCGGCCTCGCGGTCCACGCGCACGTCGATCTCGGCGGCCTCGAAGAGGTTCTTGGCGTTCTCCAGCTCCGCGGACAGGTTCAGGCGCCGTTGGGCGTGGGCCAGTTCGCGGGTCTGGGTGATGGTGTCGCCGACCAGGGCCTGGATCTCGCCCAGTTCCTCCTCGGCGCGGTCGGGGTCGGCGCGCACCAGTTTGCGGGCCAGCGCGGTCTTGAGTTTGACCACGTGCAGGGTGTGACCCTGGATGTCGTGCAGGTCGCTGGCGAAGCGCATGCGCTCCTGGGCCACGGCCAGCTCCGCCTCGCGCTCACGCGCCGCCGCCAACTCCGCGATGAGGCCGTGCATCGCGTGGACGAGGATCGTGAGGACGACCCCGCCCAGGGCGACGCCCGCCGAGGCGACCACGTACTGGAGCAGGAAGTCGACCACGCCCTCGCGCGACACCACCAGTTTCGCCGTGAGCCCGGCCGCGGCGAAGGCGGCGATCCCCGCCATCGCCGCCCGCTGGTGGCGCGGCAGGTCGAGGATGATGATGGTGGCCACGATGGCGAACCCGTAGGCGGGCATGGAGACGTCCACCAGGAGCATGCCGAGCAGCCACAGGAGCGCGGTGACGACCAGGCCGACGAGCGTGGCCCGGGAGAGGCGGCCCACGTGCCACCGGCTGACGACCAGCAGGGTCACGGCCAGGCTCACGGCCATGAGGATCGCGTCCTGCCACGAGCTGGCGTTCACCGCCACCAGCAGCGCTCCGACGGCGGAGACCGCGCCGGTGATGAGGTCCACGTGGAGCTTGCGCAGCCGTCCCTGCGTCTCCTCGGTCTTCTCCGAAGTCAAGCGTGTCCCTTCCAGGTTCGTGTCCACCGCGCACGGTCCTTCGCCTCGTCCCCCTCCGCCGCCGGAGCGGCGGCGCCCGGGCCGCGGGGTCCGGGCGGAGCGCGGGTGCGCCGCCCTCCTCGGAAGCGGGAGGACCGCGTCCGCGCGAGGGCGCTCCGCACGAGTGGGCGCCGGGTGCGCCCCCAGTATCCTTCCGGCTCCGCCGCTCGCACCAGTGACGCCGTGTCATGACCTGGACCCGACAAACGTCACGGCCGGGTGGTGACGTGGTCCCACTGCCGCCGGAGCGCGGCGACGGCTGCAATGGAGACAGTCCCCCGAACGCAGACCGATCGCCGCGAAGACCCTCTGGAGCCCGTCACCATGACGACCGACCGCGCCGAAGGCCCGCCCTCCGTCCCCGGAGACCCGCCCGCAGCCGCCGCCGACACCCGGGCCCCGGCGGGTTCGACGCCGGTGGCCGAACGCGCCCTCGCCCCGGACCTGGCCCGCGGCATGATGCTGCTGCTGATCGCGCTGGCCCACGTGCCGTGGTTCCTGTACCAGGCGCCCACCGGCCTGGCCATGCTGCATCCCGTCGACGGCAACCTGGCGGACAGGGTTGCGCAGTTCATGACGATCGTCGTCGTGGACGCCCGCACGCACACGATGTTCGGCTTCCTCTTCGCCTACGGAATCGGGCAGATGTACCGCCGGCAGAGGGCGCGCGGCACCGGTGAGAAGGAGGCCCGCGGGCTCCTGCGCAGGCGCCACCTGTGGATGCTCGTCTTCGGCGCGATCCACGCCGCCCTGCTGTGGCAGGGCGACATCCTGGGCACCTACGGCCTGATCGGGCTCATCATGGTGCCGCTGTTCCTCAACCGCAGCGACCGCACCCTCAAGGTCTGGCTGTCCGTCCTGCTGGCCCTGGGCGCCCTGGTCACCGCCGTCTCGGTGGCCTCGGTCCTGCTGGCGCCGGACGCGGTGTCCACGGCCGCGGCGACCGACATGCAAAGGGCCAGCATCGCCGAGACGGGCTACCTGCTCTCCGCCGTGTTCCGCCTCCCGGCCTGGTTCTTCGGGCTCTTCTCCGGCCTGTTCACCCTGGCCCTGCCGACGGTGTTCCTGATCGGCCTGCTCGCGGCGCGGCACCGGTTCCTGGAGGACCCGGTGCGACACCTGACGCTGCTGCGCCGGGTCGCGGTCCTGGGCATCGCCGTGGGGTGGGCCGCCGGAGCGGTGCTGGGCCTCCAGCACGTGGGCGTCCTGGACGCCACCCACATCTCGGCGGTCTCCTCGGTGCACTTCTACACCGGGATCTTCACCGGAGTGGGCTACGCCGCGCTCTTCGGGCTCCTCGCGCACCGGCTCTCCGCCCGGGGGGCCCAGCGGTCCCTGCCGGTCCGGGCGCTGGTGTCCCTGGGGCGGCGCTCCCTGAGCGGCTACCTGGCCCAGTCGGTGGCCTTCGCCCCGTTCCTGGCCGCCTGGGGCCTGGGCCTGGGCGTGCACCTGTCCAGCTGGTCGGCGGTGCTGGTGGCCGTGGGCACCTGGCTGCTGACCGTCGCGGCGGCGTTCCGGCTCGACCGCGCGGGCAGGCGCGGACCGGCGGAGGTCCTGCTGCGGAGGCTGACCTACCGCAAGCCGTGACGCGGAGCCGTGGCGCGCTCCCGCGACGGGGCGGCGCCACCGCCCCGGCATGACGTTCCTCCGCTCCGACTGATGACGCGGTGTCAGCGGTGGCACCGCGGAGCCGGGAGAACACCGAAAGACAGATTCCAGCCGACGCCGCGGAGCCGCGGACGGACGCGGGGGCACGGCCCTCCCGATCCGCGGCTCCCGTCACCGAACACCGACGAAAGGAACGACATGGCACTGCCCGCGAGGATCTCGGTCGAGGACTTCTTCGGTTCGCCGGAGCGCGCCGGTGCGACGATCTCGCCGGACGGCGCGCGGATCGCCTACCTGGCTCCGTGGAGGGACCGGCTCAACGTCTGGGTCCAGGACCTCACCCCGTCCGGGGACTTCGACGGCGAACCGCGCTGCGTGACCGCCGACGAGGTCCGCAGCGTGCAGAGCTACCAGTGGACCGAGGACCCCCGCTGGCTGCTCTACCTTCAGGACAGCGGCGGCGACGAGAACTGGCACCTGTTCCGGGTCGACCTGGACGCGCCGGGTTCGGCGGCGGTGGACCTGACCCCCTTCCCCGGCGCCCGGGTGGTGGGCTTCGAGCCCTCCCGGGGACGCCCGGGGAGGATGACCGTCCTGCTCAACGCCCGCGACGCCGCCGAGTTCGACCTGCACGAACTCGACGTGGCCACCGGCGAGCTCACCATGCTGGCCCAGAGCCCCGGCGCCACGGGGACCTGGTTCCAGGGCCGCGAGGGGGAGCTGTTCACCAGCTCCCTCAACGCCGACGGCGACTTCGAGGTCTCCCGCCGCGACCCCGAAACGGGCGCCCTGCACCCGGTCCTGGTCCACGAGGGCGCCGACTACCCGGTGGGAGTCTTCCCCACCCAGGTCACCCCGGACGGGACCGGGATGTGGATCGGCTCCAGCAAGGGCACCGACCGCACCCGCCTGGTGCGCGTGGACCTGTCCACGGGTGAGGAGACCGAGGTGGACAGCCACCCGACCCTCGACATCGACACGCGCGCTCAGGTCTTCCCCACCTTTCCCCCGCCGCTGATCCGGGACCGGCGGGGCGAGCTGCTGGGCGTGCGCTACACGGGTGAGCGTCAGGTCGTCCACGCCCTGGACCCGCACTTCGCCGAGGTGCTGGCGAACCTGGAGAAGCTGTCCGAGGGCGACCTGGCAGCGATCTCCGGTGACGACGGCGGGCGGCGGTGGGTCGTGGGCTTCACCCACGACCGCGACCCGGGTGTGACCTGGTTCTACGACCACTCCACCGGGGAGTCCCGGCTGCTGTTCCGCGCCCACCCGCACCTGGACCCCGACGCGATGGCCCCCATGCGGCCGGTCACCGTCACCGCGCGCGACGGGCTGGAACTGCCCTCGTACCTGACCCTGCCGGTGGGTGTCGAACCCGAGAACCTGCCGATGGTGCTGATGGTGCACGGCGGTCCCTGGGCCCGCGACAACTGGGGGTTCAACGGTTCCGCGCAGCTGTGGGCCAACCGGGGCTACGCGGTGCTCCAGGTCAACTTCCGCGGCTCCAGCGGGTTCGGCAAGGCCCACATGAAGGCCGCGATCGGCGAGTTCGCCGGGAAGATGCACGACGACCTCATCGACGCCGTGGACTGGGCTGTGGAGCGGGGCTACGCCGATCCGGACCGGGTGGCGATCCTGGGCGGCTCCTACGGCGGCTACGCCGCGCTGGTCGGGGCGGCCTTCACCCCCGACCGCTTCGCCGCCGCCGTCGATGTCGTCGGCATCTCCGACCTGGCCAACTTCATGCGAACCCAGCCCGCGTTCGTGCGGCCCGCGCTGGTCAACAACTGGTACCGCTACGTGGGCGACCCGGCCGTCCCCGAGCAGGAGGCCGACATGCTGGCCCGCTCACCGATCAGCAGGGTGGACCGGATCACCACGCCGCTGATGGTCGTCCAGGGGGCCAACGACGCCCGCGTGGTCAAGGCGGAGTCCGACAACATCGTCGCGTCGGTGCGCGGGCGCGGCGTGGACGTGGAGTACCTGGTCTTCGACGACGAGGGGCACGCCATCGTCAACCCGGAGAACCTGATCACCATGTTCGGCGCCATCGACCGCTTCCTCGCCCGCCACCTCGGCGGACGGTGAACCCCTGACCGGGCCCGGCCGCGTCCGCCGTCCCGTCGGCGCCCGCAGGGGGAAGGCGACGAGGACGCCGCACCGGGCGGGGGTCGGCTCCAGGGCCGGGTGTCGGGGGAACGGCCCCCGGCCCGGCTCCGGGCCGGGCCCGCGGTCGGCCGGGCCCGCGGTCGGCGGGGGACGCGGTCGGCGGGGGACGCGTGCGCGCCGCGCCCTCCGCGTCCCGGGAACTTTGATCAGTAGGGAACGCGGTTGCGCCCGACGAGGAACCATAGGATGGCCCCGATCAGGGGCGCGATACAGACGAAGATGAGCCAGACGACCTTCATCGCCCCGTCCACCCGCGACGTGAGGATGCTGAACACCGCCGCGATGATCAGCACGACCGCCACCAGGGACACCACCGCGACCCCGACCAGCAGCAGGATCGGGAGCACGGTGGTGAGGAGGCCCGAGTCGTTCAGCGCCAGGAGTGACATGTGGTTCCCTTTCGAGGTCCGGGGTCGGGCGTCGTGCCCCCGACCGGCCGCGGCGGATCCGCGGACGGACGGGCTCCCGGCGGTCCTTCGGTGCGGGCCGACCGGGCGCCCCTGCGGGGACGAACACCACGCTAGGTGCGTGACCTGAGGGGAGGCATCCCTCTGGAGAACCCACCGTGCCGTCTCCTAAGGCGGCACGCCCAGGAGAGCGGTGTCGCTTTGGTCGGTGCGCCGACCGACTTTCGTCGGTGCCCACCCGACAGCGCGTGCGCGAGGTCTCCTCGGTCAACGCCCGTACCACGGCACGGGCCGACTCCTCGGGCGTCGTGCCGCTGTCGGCCGCCTGCCGGGCGTTGGCCTCCAGGAATCCCGCGAACGCGATCCCGTGCAGCGCCGCCACCCCCCCCGGGGAGCGCCAGCCCGGGAGGAGGGGGTCAGGCCGTTCGGGCGGGCGCGCGTCCCAGGAAGGCCGTGGCGAGCGCGCCCAGGGCCAGGGCGGCGGCCAGCCACAGGACCGCGGTGCCGCCCGCGCCGTCCAGGACCAGGCCGCCCACCAGCGCGCCGAGCGCGATGCTGCCGTTGAACACGCCGACGAACAGCGACGAGACGGCCTCGCGCTCCTCAGGGGCCGCGCGCATCATCCAGGTCTGGGCGCTGACGGACACCCCGCCGTAGGCCAGGCCCCACACGACCATGAGCACTCCGGCCCCCAGGGCCGTGACGCCGATCCAGGGGAGGAGGAACACCGATCCGCCCAGGGCCGCGCCGAGCACCACGAGGGTGGCGCGTGGGGCCCGGACGGCGCGCGGGCCCGAGGCGAAGTTGCCGACGACGCCCGCCAGGCCGTAGACCAGCAGCATCGTGCCGATGAGCCCCGCGCCGACGCCCGCCGTCGTCTCCAGGACGGGGCGGACGTAGGTGTAGGCGGCGAAGTGGCCGGTCACCAGCAGCACCGCCAGGAGCAGGCCGGTGGTCACCCGGGGGTTGCGCAGCAGGCCGGTCACACCGCTCAGGCGGGCCACCCGTTCGGAGGGCAGGCGCGGCAGCAGTACGGCCATGGCGGCCGCGACGAGCAGGGCCAGGACGGCGAAAGAGGTGAAGGCGCTGCGCCAGTCGGCCAGGGCGCCGATGAAGGCGCCCACCGGGACGCCGAACACCGAGGCGACGGCGATCCCGCTGAAGATGGCGGAGGTCGCCGACCCCACCGACCGCTCGGGCACGAGCCGGGGCGCGAGCCCCGCCGCCAGCGCCCAGACACCGCCCATGCCCAGGCCGACGAGCACGCGGGCCGTGACCATGACCGCGAAGTCCGGCGCCCAGGCCGTCAACAGGTTGGCGGCGGCGAGCAGGAGCATGAGCGCCACGAGGACGACCTTGCGGTCGGCGCGGCCGATGAGGGTCGGGACGAAGGGCGCGGTGGCCGCCGCCACCAGGCCGGTGATGGTCAGGGTCAGACCGGCGGTGCCCTCCGTGACCTCCAGGGAGGCGCCCATGGGGGTCAGCAGCCCGACGGGCAGCATTTCGGTGGTGACGACGGTGAAGGTGCCGAGGGCCACCGCGACGACGGCGGACCATCCGCGGGCGGGGGAGAGCGCTGGCTGGGAAGCCTGTGGCGACGAGGTCGTGGACATGCTCCGAGTCAAGTGCCCTCCCGGTCGTCGAACAACGGCGAATCCCTCATACTTCGATCAGCTGGGCTCATCGATCCCAGAGCCCGCGGTCGCAGCGCCCGGGCACCGACGCCGGAAGGGTACGGCCGTGGCGCGTGAGATCGACTTCCACGAGATCGAGTGCTTCCTGGTGCTGGCCGAGGAACTCCACTTCGGCCGTACCGGCGAACGCCTCCGCGTCTCCCAGAGCCGGGTCAGCCAGCTGATCCGCTCGCTGGAGGGCCGGGTCGGCGCGCGCCTGGTGGAGCGCACCAGCCGCCGCGTCCGGCTGAGCGAGTTCGGCGCGGACTTCCTGGAGTCCCTGCGCCCGTCCTACGGTGCGCTGGTCAGCGTGTTCGAGGACGCCCGCTCCCGGGCGCGCTCCACGGTCGAACGGGTGCGGATCGGGTTCCAGGGAGCCGTCTACGAGCCGCTGGCGCAGGCGCTCACCGTGTTCGAGCGGCGCAACCCGCTGGTGGCGGTCGACCTGGTGGAGATCCCGCTGGCCGACCCCTTCGGCGCAGTGCGGGAGGGCGGGGTGGACGCGGCCGTGGTCCTGACCCCCGTGCGCGAACCGGACCTGACCCTGGGCCTGACCTTCTCCCGGCAGCCGCAGACCCTGGCCCTGTCCAGCTCCCACCCGTTCGCCGGGCGGGAGGAGATCGGCGCGGAGGAGCTGGCCGGTGTGCGGCTGGTCCCGCTGGCCGGACGGGCGCCCGCGTACTGGAGGCAGGTCAACTCGCCCCGGGTGACCCCGGGCGGCGCGCGCATCCCCCAGGAGGGAGGGGCGGTCACGCTCCAGGAGGGGTTGTCGCTGGTCGCGGCGGGCCGGGGCGCCCTGCTGGTGTGCGGCGCCGCCGCCGAGTACAACCGGCGACCGGACGTGACCTACGTACCGGTCACCGGTCTGGCGCCGTCGGAGCTGGGGCTGGTCTGGCGGACCGCGGCCCGGGGGTCGCGGCTGACGGCCTTCGCCGCCGTGCTGGCGGAGACGGTCGCCTGACCGCTGCGACCGCACCCTTCGGCTCCATGGCGGACCGGAGCCGCCTCGCGTGATAATCCTCGGTATGGCACTTTCCCTCACCCCCCTGATCCTGGGCTCGGGCCCCGGACTGGTCCTGGCGCACGGCGCGGGCAGCGACGTTCGGGACAGCTTCGGCCCCCTGCCCGAACTCCTCGCCGAGCACCACACCGTGGTCGGCGCCGACTACCCGGGCTCGGGCGGGGTTCCGCTGCCCGCCGGGCCCCTCACCCTCGACCTGCTCGCCGATCACCTGGTGGCCTCCGCCGACGCCGCGGGCCTGGCCGACTTCGCCGTGGTCGGGTTCTCCATGGGGTCGGCCGTGGCCGTGCGCGCGGCCACCCGCCATCCCGACCGGGTCGGGGCCCTGGTCCTGTCGGCGGGGCTGGCCCGGACCAGCCCCCGTCTTCGCCTGGTCACCGACACCTGGCAGGCCCTGGCGCGCGGAGGCGACGCCGACATCCTGGCCTCCTACCTGTCCCTGCTGGTCAACAGCCGCGCGTGGCTGGATCAGCGCACTCCCGAGCAGGTGCGTGAGCAGGTCCGCCTCTTCGGTCAGGGTGCGCCCGCCGGGACCGGGGCCCACCTGGACCTGCTCGGCGGGATCGACGTGCTGGGAGAACTCGGCCTCGTCCGCGTCCCGACACTGGTGGTCTCGCCCTCCGACGACCTCCTGCTGACCCCCGCCGACCACCGGCGCCTGGCTTCGGGCATCGCTGGTTCGGTCCTGGTGTCGATCGACTGCGGGCACGCGCTGGCCAGTGAACGCCCCGGCGAGTGGGCCGACGCGGTCCGGGAGTTCCTCGGCTCCGCCACCTGGTGACCCGGGGTCAGTGGCCGCCGACCACGCCCTCCAGGGAGGCGACCGCGCGGACCGCCGCCGGGACCGGGAGGCCCCGTCCCCGGCCAGTCCTGGGGAAGGACGATGTCCGGCATGGTCGCAGAACCCTTTCCGTGGGTCGCTTCGGACGGTTTCGTCCGGTTCGATCCTAGAAAGGGCCCCTTTTTGGGGACCACTGCGCGGACGGGTAGTCCTCCTGCCCGAAAGGGCGCGCCGCGCGCCGTGCGCGGACGGTACCCGAAGGCCTTGCGGGCCCGGAGTAGCCTCGGCGGGGAGAGGGAGGACCACCATGACAGGACAGGGCATGACCCCCGGACCCGACCACCCGATCACCGTCGAACCCACGGGTGCGCGCGTCGTCGCACGGGTCGGGGACCGGGTCGTCGCCGACACCGAGGACGCGCTGACCCTGCGGGAGTCCGTCTACCCGCCGGTCCACTACGTTCCGCTCGCCGACGTGGACCCCGCGGTGCTGCGGCCGAGCGCGACCACCACCCACTGCCCCTACAAGGGCACCGCGACCTACCGCACGCTCGCGGTCGGGGAGGGCGAGGAGCTGGTCGACGCGGTGTGGGCGTACGAGGAGCCCTATCCGGCGGTCGCGGAGATCGCCGGGTACGTCGCCTTCCAGCCGGGCGGGGTCCGGGTCACCGTCGAGCCCTGAGCGGTGGCCCGGCGGGCGGCGCTCGCTGGAGGTCGTCTTCGCCTCGGGAACCGTGCGGTGCGAGAGCTGGTCCGGGGACCCGCGCCTGTCCGCCGGATGAGCCGCACGCCGGTGCCGCCGCGACCATTTCCGCCCTGACAGGGGGACACAGCGAACCCTGCGGTGGGTGTGGTCAGGGGTGCTGTCCCCAGGTCCCGGCTTCGGTCAGGGCCGTCGTGACCACGTCGACGTCCATGGTGACCACGGCCATCTCCCAGACCTGTGCGCCCGCTCGGAAACGGATGACGCGTACGTCGCCCAGCACGGCCTCCCGGAAGGAGGCGGGCTCCCGTACGCCGAGCACCTCGGTGGGACCGGGCACCGGAACGGGGGCCGCGTAGGTGCGCAACGGCCGCCACTCGCGCCAGGTGAGGCGTTCGGTCGCGGCGAAGTGCATGACGAGGACGCCCTGCACGAAGGAGCCGCCGTGCCGCAGGTGGGCCACGGAGTGCAGCGGGAGGCCTTGGCGCAGGTCGTGGAGGTCCTGTCTGGTGACTTCGGGGTTGCCGCCTATGAGTCCCCACCACCACTGGCGGGGGTCCCGGATGATGTCGGGGATGCTTCTGGTGCCCGCGGTGTTGCGGGAGGCGAGGGCCATGTGGGGGCTTTCTGGGAATCGGGCCTGGTGTCGCACCCTCCGACGGAGATGGCGGCTCACGGGTTCCCCTCGGGCGCCGTCAACAGCCGTGTTCGTCGGGCGCCGGGCGGAGCCGCCGCCCCTCGGGGGTGAAGGTGAAGGTCGCGCGGAACGGGCCGCCGCCGAAGCGCACGGCGAGCAGGACCGGCTCGGGGCGCGGGGGAGACCAGGAGGGCTCGGCGCCGGGTTCGGTGCCGTTCCAGAGGTGGAAGAACACCACGGGCTGACGCCGGTCCTCGGTGAGGTAGCCCAGCGTCTTGCCGGAGAAGGGGCTGCCTCCGCCGAACAGCACCGACGGGGGACCGAACTCGGCGACCACCTCCGCCCACACGCGGTCGGTCTCCGCCCAGCGGCGGACGCGGCCCGTGAGCGCGTCGTAGGCCCGGGCGTCCAGGACGCGGTCGGATGCCAGCCAACCGCGCCGATGCGCGAGCTCGGCGTGGACGGAGGCCATGCCGTGCTCGTAGTCGCCGCCCGGGACAAGCCGCCGGAAGGCTCCGGTGACCCCGGTGGGGGACCAGGCCCCGCGTTCCTCCAGAAGCCGCTGGTGCTCGGCCCCCGCCCACGGTTCACGCTCCATGAACAGCAGGTGGTCCACCAGCACGCGCAGGGTGGTCTCGCCTCCGTACATCCCGGGCCGCCGCAGGGCCGAGTTCAACTGGCCGACGAGGTGGGAGTGCATGTCCTCGGACGCCACGAGTGTTCCGGATGTGCCCATGCGCGCATTCTTCCCGTTGGGCCGCTCCGGTGCCTCCACGGGCTCCGGGCCCTTGCGGAAGGGATTGACGAACTTGTGTTAGCGAGTAACAATTCTTGTGTCGGAACCGGTCGGGGGGAGTGGCGGACGTGGACCAGCGCACGCGCCGCAGGCAGCGCAACAGGGCCGCCATCCAGGAGGCCGCCCTGCGCCTGTTCGAGCAGCAGGGCTACGAGGCGACCACGGTCGCCCAGATCGCCCGTGAGGCGGGCGTCTCGCACATGACGTTCTTCCGCTGCTTCCCCTCCAAGGAGGACGTGGTCCTGCGGGACGAGTACGACCCGATGCTGGAGGAACTGGTCCGCGAGCAGCCCGACACGCTCCCGGCCGTCGAGCGGATCCACCGGGCCACCCTGGTCGGACTCGGCCGGGTCTACGACGACAACCGGGAGGCGCTGCTGGCCCGGGCCCGCCTCCTGCTGTCCGTCCCGGCCCTGCGCTCGCGTATCGGCGAGAACCTGGCCTCGGCGAGCACCGCCTTCGAACGCGGTCTGGCCCCGGCCCGGGATGAGGTCTTCGACCCGAATCCGCCTGGAGGTGGAGCCTCCGTCCTGGATTCGCCCGCAAACGAGGTCCCCGCTCCGGATCCGTCTGGAAGCGACGCCCCCGCTCCGAATCCGTCTGGCAGCGAAACCCCCGGCCTGGCTCCGCCCGGAACCGAGGAACCCGCACCCGTCCTGTCTCCGCCCGGGACCGAACCCCCCGACCTGGAGACCAGGGCCGTCGCCGCCGCCTGTTCGGCGGCGCTGTCCGAGGCCGTCGTCGCCTGGGTCGACTCGGACGGGCAGGACGAACTGCCCGCGCTCGTCGACCGGGTCTTCCTCGCCCTGCGCGTCCCCTCACCCACCCGCCACCGACCCTGAGGACCCCCATGACCGACCAGGTCATCACCGTCGAGGACCTCCGGGTCCGCTACCCGAACGCCGCCCGGCCCGCGGTCGCGGGGATGAGCTTCTCCGTGGCCCGCGGCGAGGTCTTCGGCTTCCTCGGACCCAGTGGTGCCGGGAAGTCCACGACCCAGAAGGTGCTCACCCGGCTGCTGCGCCGTTACGAGGGCGAGGTGCGCGTCCTCGGCCGGCCCCTGCGCGACCGGGGCGCGGACTACTTCGAGAGCGTGGGCGTGGGCTTCGAGCTCCCGGCCGGGTTCGGCAGGCTCACCGCCCGCGAGAACCTCGCCGCCTTCGCCTCCCTCTACCGCGGTCCCGTCGAGGACCCCGGCGAACTCCTGACCCGGGTGGACCTGGCGGACGCGGCCGACCGCAGGGTCGACGACCTGTCCAAGGGCATGCGCATGCGGCTCAACCTGGCCCGGGCACTGGTCAACAGACCCGAACTCCTCTTCCTGGACGAGCCCACCTCGGGGCAGGACCCGGTGCGTTCCGCCCTGCTGCGCGAGGTCGTCCGGGAGGCGGCCGACCGGGGGTGCACGGTCTTCCTCACCACGCACGACATGTCCACCGCCGACCTGCTGTGCGACCGGGTCGCCTTCGTGGCCGGGGGACGGATCGTCGCCGTGGACACACCGCGCGGCTTCAAGCTCCGCCACGGCCGTCCCGGCCTCGTGGTCCGGGTCCGGGGGCAGGCCCCCCGGGAGATGCCGATGGAGGCCCTGGCCGGGGACGCCGAACTCCTGGAGCTGCTGAGGCGGGGCGAGGTGGAGACGCTGCACACCCGCGAGGCCTCGCTGGACGAGGTCTTCGCGACGGTCACCCGGGAGAGGCTGTGAACCGCCTGCTCGCGGCCACCGCGCTGGAGTCGCGGGTCGGACTGCGCTACGGCGTCGTGCCCGTGGCCGCCGCCCTCGGCGCCGTGTGGACCCTGGTCCTGCTCGCGGTCCCCGCCGAGGCGGCCGGGACGGTGGCGGCCTACCTGCTCTTCCTCGACACGGCGGGCTTCGGCGCGCTCTTCGCCGCGGCCCTGCTGCTCTTCGAACGCACCGAGGGAACGCGTTCGGCGCTGACCGTGACTCCGCTGCGCGCGGAGGAGGGGGTGGCGGCCCGGCTCGCGGTGCTCACCGCGCTGACGCTGCTCATCGCCGTGCCGATGCTCGCGGCGGCGCTGCGGGGCCGCTTCGCCGATCTCACGCAGGCCCTGCCTCCGGTCCTGGGCGGGGTGGCGCTCACCTGTCTGTTGCTGCTCACCGTGTGCCTGGCGGTGGGCGCCCGCTCCCGGGACCTGTCGGGCTTCCTCCTCGCGGCCCCGCTCACCGTCGCACCGCTGGTCCTGGTCCCCCTCGTGCACGTCAGCGGAATCCTGGAGCACCCGCTCCTGTACGCGGTGCCGACCACCGCGGGCGCCGACCTCATCCGCCTGGGGGCCGCGCCCGGCTCCCCCGACGCGTCCCCAGCGGCCCTGGTCGCGGGCACCGTCTACGCCGTGGCGTGGGCGGCGGCCGGGGTGGTCGCCGCCTCCCGCGCGGTCGGACGCGGAGCGGCCCCCGCTCGCCGGAGGCACGCGAACGGCAGGGGTGCGGGCGGGTCCGCCCGGCCGGTCACCGGGTCTGTCCACCCGTTCACCGGGTCCGCCCGGCCGGTCACCGGACGCGGCGGCCTCCCGGCGATCGTGCGCTTCGCCCGCGTCGACCTCTTCGGCACCGGGCGCGACCCCCTGCTGCTGCTCATGCTCGGCGCCCCGGCCCTGCTGGCGCTGGTCATCCGCTTCGTCTTCCCGGCGGTCTCGGAGTTCGTCCTCGGCTCCTACGGGTTCGACCTCGCGCCGCACACCCCCGTGGTCCTGGCGGTGCTGGTCCTGCTGCACGTGCCCATGATGTTCGGGGTGGTCGGCGGCCTGCGCGCGGTCGAGGACTCCGACGAGAACGTCCTGCTGGTGCTGCGCGCCTCGCCGGTGTCCGTGCCCGCCTACCTCGGCTACAGGACGGTCCTGGTCACCGTCCTGTCCCTGGCCGGGCTCGCCGCGGCCCTGCCCCTGAGCGGGCTCATGGCCTCAGTGTGGTCCGCGCCGGTCGCGGTCGCCCTGGTGCTCGCTGCTCTCCAGGCGCCGCTGCTGACGGCGTCGATGACCGCGCTGTCGGCCAACAAGGTGGAGGCCCTGGTGGTGGTCAAGGGGATCGGCGCGCTCCTGGTCCTGACCCCGGTGGCGGCCTGGGTCCTGCCCGCGCCCTGGAACCTCCTGCTGCTGCCGCTCCCGCCGTCCTGGCCCGCCCTGGCCCTGCCCGGTTACGACGCCGGACCGCTGGGGCCCTGGCTGTGCCTGGCGGGCGGGGTCCTGGTCTCGGCCGCCGCGCTGGCGCTCCTGCTGCGGCGCACCGTGCGGCGGATCGAGGGCGCGTAGGCCGACGCGCGGGGGAGGCGTCCGGTCCGGTCCGCGGCTGCGCTCGGCAGCCGAACGGGCCGGGCTCGCCCCGCGGAAGACCGGACGGGCCCGATCCCGACATCCTCCTTCCGGCGGTCGAACGAGCCGGTTCCCCGGACTCCTCCGTCCGACAGCCGGGCGGACCGGACCCTCCCCAGCGACGTCCCTAGACCGGCTGGTCGAAGCGGGGCGTGCGCGCGAACAGGTCGGTCACCTCGCCCGACACCTCGAAGGGGGCCGTGCCGCGGCGGAAGACGATCGCCGGACCCGGCGCGTCCGGCTGCACCGCGGCGCCGCCCACGGTCGCGCGGACCACGTCCGACCCCGCGCCCCGCACGCGCAGGTGCGTCCCCTCGCGCAGGCCGAGGACGTCCACGTCGTTGGCCTCCAGGAACTCCGTCAGCCGGGTCTCACGGGTCTCGCCCTGGTGCGTGGACCGGGGGTCGGCGTCCAGGTAGTGCGGGTTGATCTGGAACGGGACGAACCCCAGCGCGGTGAAGGAGGGCGGCTCCACGATGGGCATGTCGTTGGTGGTGCGCAGCGTGGGAGCGGTGATGTTGGTGCCCGCGCTCGCCCCCATGTAGGGCAGCCCGGCCAGGACGCGGTCGCGCAGGTCGTCCAGGAGCCCGGTGCGCTGGAGGGCGGCCACGAGGCGGAACGTGTTGCCTCCGCCCACGAAGACGGCCTGCGCCTCGTCCAGGACCCGCGCGGCCCCGGCGTCCGCCGGGACCCCCGTCACGCGGATTCCGCGCGCCGCGAAGGCCTCGGCCACCCGCGCGGTGTAGGCGCCGTGGTCGCCCCCCGCGAACGGCACGAACGCGACCGCGTCGCGGCCGTCGAGGAAGGCCTCCACCTCCTCCCACGCGTGGTCGAGGTAGCCCCGGCCGTGGTTGGTCGAGTTGGAGAAGAGCAGCAGCTCGGGCATGGTCCCCCTTCAGGGAGCGGTCGGGCGCGGGGAGGGGCGGGAGCCGTGCCCCCGCCTCCAGTTGCGCGTGGGCGGTGCCGGGCGGCGGTTGGACAGCAGCCCGGTGAGACCGTCGGCCGCGGCGCGCAGCGGCGCCAGGTGGTCGAGCAGGTCGTCGTCGTGGTCGGAGTGCTTGTTCTCCACCAGCGTCACGGAGCCGACCGGGCGCTTGCCGCCGAACACGGGGACGGCCAGCGCGCGGGACGCGGCGTCGTACTCGCCCTGGGAGAGCGCGTAGCCCTGCTCGACGGCCTCGTCGAAGAGCTCCTCGACCTGCTGTTCGTCGAAGGGCGTGAGGTCGGAGAAGCGGGCGGAGGGGCGCCCCGCCAGCAGGGCCCTGCGCTCCGCCGGGTCCAGGAAGGCGAAGTAGGCCCGGGAGGTGGCCCCGGCGTGGGCGGGGTAGAGCTCGTCGAGGAAGGGGTGGGAGCGGCGCGGGCCCTCCGAGCCGCCGACCGCGGCGATGCAGCGCACGTGCGCGCCGTCGGGGACGCAGAACAGGCAGGTGCGGCCGCTGGAGCGGGCCAGATCGGCGAGCAGGGGTTCGGCCAGGACGGAGAGGCCGCCCGAGCGCTCCCACAGCCCGGCCATGCGCCACATGGCGGGGCCCATGCTGTAGCGGCGCGTGTCGGGGTCGGCGCGCAGGAACCCCTTGCCCGCCAGGGAGGCCAGGAGGCGCTGGGCGGTCGACTTCGACAGGCCGAACTCGTCGGCGAGTTCGAGGACGCCCCAGCTCGTGCGGTACTCGTCGAAGCTGAGGAGGACGTCGAGCGCCCGGTCGACCGTCTGGAGCGGGCCGGTGCGTTCCGTGGAACCGGTGGACATGGAAGCCCACCCTACGTCCCGCGGAGGGACCGGCACCCCCGGCTCCGGGGATCGAAATGTGATCTTAACTCCCACATAGTGGGAAACCTTTGCCCCGGCGGGTGAACGGGAGGCAGCCTGGGCGTGACGGGCCAGGACGCGGCAGCCGCGCACCGCAGGCCTTTGACCAGCGACACTCCGTCCTCGACGGACGTGAGCCATCCCTGAAGGACACACATGGAACCGTCGGCACCTGGTTCGTCCACCGAACCGCAGACCCCGGGAAGCGCCCGCCACCCGCGCGCGTTCGAACCCGTCGTCGTCATCGTCACCGTCCTGGTGAGCCTCCTCGGGGCGGTGATCGGCATCCACATGATCACGACGCTCGGGGTCTCGCCCAACACCAGCGTCATCGGCGCGGTCGTGGCCATGCTCATCGGCCGGATCGGGTTCCTGGGGCTGCGCTCGATGCGCAACACCAACCGGCAGAACCTCATCCAGTCCTCGCTCTCCGGCGCGACCTTCGCCTCGGCGAACTCCCTGCTCACCCCGATCGCCATCCCGTTCCTCTTCGGCCGCCCCGACCTGGTGTGGCCGATGCTGCTGGGCGCGTCCCTGGGCCTGCTCATCGACGTGTTCGTGCTCTACAAGGCGTTCGGCTCCCGGTTCCTGCCCGCCGACGCGGCCTGGCCGCCCGGGGTGGCGGCCGCCGAGACCATCAAGGCGGGTGACCGGGGCGGACGCCAGGCGGCCATCCTGGTGGGCGGCGGCGCGGTCGGGCTCGGCGCGTCCTTCCTGGGCATGCCGATGTCGGCGGCGGGCATCGCCATGATCGGCAACGTCTGGGCCCTGCTCATGTTCGCCGTGGGCCTGCTCGTCGCCCAGTACTCCCCGGCGGTCATCGGGATCGACCTCAACTCGGTCTACGTGCCGCACGGCGTCATGATCGGCGCGGGCGTGGTCGCGCTGGCGCAGATCGTGGTCATCCTCGCCGGCCGCCAGAGCCGCCGGGAGAGGGAGCGCGAGGCCGCCCGCGACCGCGCCGCCCAGGACGACCCGTCCCTGGCCTACACGGTGGACCGCGCCACCCTGGGCCGGGCCCTGGGCTCGGGCTACGTGCTGTTCGCCCTGGGCGCCCTCGTGCTCGCGGTCACCGGCGGGATCTGGGCGGACATGAGCTGGCTGGGCATCCTCGGATTCGTCCTGTTCGCCGCCGTGGCCGCCCTGGTCCACGAACTCATTGTCGGACTGGCCGCCATGCACGCGGGCTGGTTCCCCGCCTTCGCGGTCACCCTCATCTTCCTCATCCTCGGCCTGGCGCTGGGCATCCCCGGGGTGCCGCTGGCCCTGCTCGTGGGCTACTGCGCGGCCACCGGACCCGCCTTCGCGGACATGGGCTACGACTTCAAGGCCGGGTGGGTGCTGCGCCGCGACCGCCGCCCCTACACCGCCTTCGAGCTCGACGGACGCCGCCAGCAGCTCATCTCCTCCATGATCGGGTTCGCCGTCGCCATCGGCATGGTCGCGCTGCTCTGGCAGGGCCTGTTCGAGGACGGCGCCGTGCCGCCCACCTCGATCGTCTACGCCGACACCATCAAGGCCGGGCTGAGCGACCCCTCCGTCCTGCTCCAGCTCGCCCTGTGGGCCGTACCCGGCGCGATCGTGCAGCTCCTGGGCGGCCCCCGGCGCCAGATGGGCGTCCTGCTCGCCACCGGCCTGCTCGTGGCCACGCCCAACGCCGGATGGCTCGTCCTGGCCGGGCTGGCGATCCGCCTGGTGTGGGAGCGCCGCCGCGGCGAGAAGGGCGAGCAGGAGATCGCCCTGGTCGGCGCCGGGCTCATCGCCGGGGACTCCGTCCACTCCGTCGGCACCATCTTCAGCCGCTGAACCCGGGAGGAACCATGACACGACTCGGAGTCGTCACCATCGGCCAGGCGCCGCGCACGGACCTGACCCCGGAGATCACCGCCCTGGTGCCCGAGGCCACCGTGGTCGAGCGGGGCGTCCTGGACGGCCTCACCCGCGCCCAGATCGAGGCGCGGCCGGTCGCCCCCGACGACCACGCCCTCACCACCCGCCTCGCCGACGGCACCTCCGTCGTCCTGGGCGAGTCCCTGGTCATGGAGCGCCTGCCGGGCCTGCTCGCCGACCTGGAACGCGAGGTGGACGCGGTGCTGCTCGCCTGCACCGGCGCCTTCCCGGAGCTGGAGCACACCAAGCCGCTCTTCGTGCCCGACCGGATGATCGCCTTCGGGGCCGCGGCCCTGCTCGGCGACACCGGGCGCCTGGGCGTCGTGTGCCCCCTGCCCGAGCAGAGGCGCGACACCGAGGCCAAGTTCGGCCGCCGCCTGACCGCCGGGGCCCGGGTGCTCACCGACGTGTGCTCCCCCTACACCGGCACCCCCGACGACCTCGCCGCCGCCGCACGGCGTCTGGCCGACGCCGGAGCCGACCTCCTGGCCCTGGACTGCGTCGGCTACACCGAGGAGATGCGCGCCCGCGCGGCCGCTGCCTCGGGCCTGCCGGTGGTCCTGGCCCGGTCGGTGTGCGTGCGCCTGGCCTCGGAGGTCCTGGACTCGCTCGGCGCGCGGACGGGGGCGGCGGCATGAGGATCGGCGTCATCCGGGTGGTCACCACCGACGACCGGGAGCAGCTCGACGCGCACGGCCGCGTCATCCGCGAGGAGTTCGGCGTGGACACCGTCTCGCGGTGCCTGCCCGACCAGCCCGACGGCGTGCACGACGACGCCACCTTCGCGCTCGCCTCGGCCAAGGTCGCCGACCTTGCCGCGCGCATGGAACGCGAGGACGGCGTGGACGCGCTGCTCGTCAGCTGCGCCGCCGACCCGGGCCTGGCCCTCGCCCGCGCCGCGGTCGGCGTTCCCGTCGTCGGCGCGGGGGAGGCCGCGGCCCGCCGGGCCCTGGAACTGGGCTCGAAGGTCGGCGTCCTGGACCTGACCACCCGCACCCCGGACTCGGTCACCTCCGTGCTCGGACCCGCCCTCGTCGCCGCGCTCGTGCCCGAGGGCGTGCGCCGGACCCACGACCTGCGCACCGACGCGGGCCTGGCCGCCTCGGTCCGGGCCGCCGAACGCCTGGTCGCCATGGGCGCGGACACCCTGATGTTCGCCTGCACCGGCATGACCACCATCGGCCTGGCCGCCCGCCTCACCGACCGGGTCGGCGTCCCCGTCGTGGACGCCGTCCGCGCCGGGGCGCGCGCCGCCGTGCGAGCGGCCGAAGGCACGTCCGCGGGCGCGGCCGGGGACTGAGTCCGGAACCGCGACAACCGACAACCCGAAACCGCGACAACACGGCAACGCGGTAACGCGCCAACGCGGCAAGCCGTGTCGCCCGCGCGCACAGGCCGCGCGGCGACCACACGAACGACCGCCCCGGCCGGGGCGCCGACCGCGGCGCCCGGCCGGACCGGGCGGTCCACCACCTGAGAGAGGGAACCCATGTCCTGGAGCCACGTCATCGAGACCCACGACCTGCTCGACACCCCGGCCGCGAACGGGGCGTCCGTGGCCGAGTACCTGCGCCGCCACGGCGCGGCCGACGGCGAGGTCCTCGTGGAGACCGTCGCGGGCGAGGGCGGGTCCACCGACTTCGTCCGGGTGACGATCGCCGGCACCGACGGCGCCGCCTCCGGCGGCTCCGCGCCCACCCTGGGCATCCTCGGCCGCCTCGGCGGCCTGGGCGCGCGCCCGGAGCAGATCGGCTTCGTCAGCGACGGCGACGGCGCCCTCACCGCCGTCTCCGCGGCGGCCAAGCTCCTGGACATGCGCCGCCGGGGCGACACCCTGCCCGGCGACGTCGTGCTGGCCACCCACATCGACCCCGACGCCCCGACCCAGCCCCACGACCCCGTTCCGTTCATGGGCTCGGTCGTGGACCAGGACGTCAGCAACCGGCACGAGGTCCTGCCCGCGATGGACGCGATCCTGTCCGTGGACACCACCAAGGGCAACCGGATCTGCAACCACCACGGCATCGCCATCACCCCGGCCGTCGTCGACGGGTGGATCGTCCGGGTCCCGGAGAGCCTGCTCGACATCGTCTCCCGCACCACCGGCCGCGCCCCGGTCGTCATGCCGCTGACCATGCAGGACATCACCCCGTACGGCAACGGCGTCTACCACGTGAACTCGATCCTGCAGCCGTCGACGGCCACCAGCGCCCCGGTCGTGGGCGTGGCCATCGTGACCGAGGAGGCCGTGGCCGGGTCGGCCACCGGCGCCACGGACCTGCGCAGCGTGGAGAGCGCGGTCCGGTTCGTCATCGAGACCGCGAAGGACTACGGTCGCGGCATCGCCCGCTTCGTCGACGCCGACGAGGTGCGGCGGCTCCAGGAGCTGTACGGGAGCATGTCCCACCTGCGCGGCGCGGGCGAGTCCGCCTCCTCCTGACGCTGTCGGGAGTGCCGTCCCGCCCGGGCCACGCACGGGACGGGCCCCGCCGACCCCCTCGCGCCGGGGAGCGGCGGGGCCCGCCGTGCTCGGGCCCTCGGGGCGGTCAGGCACCGCCCAGGGTCGAGGCGTCGATGACGAACCGGTACCGCACGTCCGAGGCGAGCACCCGCTCCCAGGCCTCGTTGATCTGGTCGGCGCGGACGACCTCGACCTCGGGGGCGATGCCGTGCTCGGCGCAGAAGTCCAGCATCTCCTGGGTCTGGGCGATACCGCCGATCTTGGAACCGGCGAACGAGCGGCGGTTCTCGAACAGCGTGAACAGCGTCACCGCCACCGGCTCCGGCGGCGCGCCCACGCTCACGATCGCGCCGTCCAGCGCCAGCAGGTTCAGGTAGGCGTCCAGGTCGATGGGCGCGCTGACCGTGTTGACGATCAGGTCGAAGGTGTTGGCCAGCCGCTCGAAGGTGTCCGGGTCGCTGGTGGCGTGGTAGTGGTCGGCGCCGAACCGCAGCCCGTCCTCGCGCTTCTTCAGGCTCTGCGAGAGCACCGTCACCTCCGCCCCCATGGCGTGGGCGAGCTTGACCGCCATGTGCCCGAGGCCGCCCAGCCCGACCACGGCGACCTTCTTGCCCGGCCCGGCGTTCCAGTTGCGCAGCGGCGAGTAGGTGGTGATCCCCGCGCACAGCAGCGGCGCGGCCTTCTCGAAGGGGATGGCCTCGGGGACGCGCAGCACGAAGTGCTCGTCCACGACGATGCGCTCGGAGTACCCGCCCTGGGTGACGGTCCCGTCCCGGTCGGTGCCGTTGTAGGTGTCGGTGAACCCGCGCAGGCAGTACTGCTCCACACCGGCCAGGCAGTTCGCGCACTCCCGGCAGGAGTCGACCATGCAGCCCACCCCCACCCGGTCGCCGACCTTGTGGCGGGTGACCTCGGAGCCGACCTCGGCGACCACACCGGCGATCTCGTGCCCCACGGTCAACGGGTAGGGGACCTCGCCCCAGTCCCCGCGGACGGTGTGGATGTCGGAGTGGCAGATCCCCGCCCAGGCGATGTCGATCAGGACGTCCTTCGGGCCGACCTCCCTGCGCTCGATCGTGCCCGGCGCCAGGGGCGCGGTCGCCGACGAGGCCGTGTAGGCGTGAACGAGGGACATGAATCTCCTCAGAAGAGTTCGTGTTGGATGCGCGTCGAACCCCGTACGAGGGCGCGGTCAGCCCTTCGGGCACGGGTCGACGGGGACGGCCGGCCGCGCATGCCGCGTCGGCCGCCTCCAGCAGTCAAACACCCCGACGACACGTTTGGGAGGTTCTGTCAGTGCCCGTCACGGCAGTGCCCCCTTCTGGTGCTTCGCCGTCCTTCCCGGAAGGCGGCCTCCCGGGACCCGGCGGGTCCGGGACCGAGACGGGCCGCGCCGCCGACAGCGTGCGTCCGCGGCCGCCGCCCGGCGGCTCCCCCCGGAGCGGCCCGCGGAGTCGAACGCCCCCGCCCGGACCGTCAGCGGCGGACCCCGTCCGGCGACCGGGGGAGCTCCTCCTGTTCGGGGTAACGACAGGACCTCCCACGAGCGGGTTCGGCTTCCTAGCCTGGAGGACATGGACCACCGCAACCAGATCCGGGACTTCCTCTCCACCAGACGGGGGAGGATCACCCCCGAGCAGGCGGGACTCGTCGCCTTCGGCGGCAACCGGCGGGTGCCGGGCCTGCGCCGCGAGGAACTCGCCATGCTCGCCGGGGTGAGCGTGGATTACTACACCCGCATCGAGCGGGGCAACCTCAAGGGCGTCTCCGAGAGCGTCCTGGACGCCCTGGCCGAGGCGCTCCGGCTCGACGACGCCGAGCGCGCCCACCTGTTCGACCTGGCGCGCACGGCGGGGGAGGCGCCGGGCAGGCCCCGACGCCGGTCGGCGCGCCAGCGCGTGCGGCCCGGCGTGCAGCGGATCCTCGACGCGATGACCGGCGCACCGGCGGTGGTGCAGAACGGGCGGCTCGACATCCTGGCCGCCAACCGGCTCGGCCGCGCCCTGTACGCGCAGGTCCTCGACATGTCCGGGCGGCCCGCCAACTACGCGCGGTTCGCCTTCCTGGACCCCCGTGCGCGGGACTTCTACCCCGACTGGGAGCGGGCGGCCAACGACACGGTCGCCGTCCTGCGCACCGCTGTGGGACGCGACCCCTACGACCGTGCCCTGTCGAATCTGGTGGGAGAGCTGTCCACGCGCAGCGAGGACTTCCGGACCCGGTGGGCGGCGCACAACGTCCACCAGCACCGTACGGGCACCAAGACCATGCACCACCCCGTCGTGGGCAGGCTGGAGCTGGGCTTCGAGGCCATGGAACTGACCGCGGACCCCGGCCTGTCGCTCTTCGCCTACAGCGCCGAGCCGGGCTCGTCCTCCGCGGAGGGCCTGGACCTGCTGGCGAGCTGGGCCGTCACCTCCGAACGCGAGCGGGACGGGGCCCCGGCGGCCGACGGCGACCCGGCCGCCTCCTTCCCCCGTTCGGACACCTGATATGTGGGGTCTTTGTGTCAAGAGAGCAGCGTTGACCTGCGGTGATGCGTAGGGTCTCACCACCGCGGGTTTCCCGCCACCACATGCAACAGGTACTGCGTGAAGACCGGTGGGAGCACACCGCGTGGCTCGCGTGTCGTGCACGACGCGTGGTCAGACTGATATGCGCGGGTTGGCTACCGCAGGACGGACTGTTCGGCGGGAACGAGGCCGCGGCTCTAGAGATCGAGCGTGGCCCGGAAAAACAACCCCGGGCTGCTCATAGGTGTATCGCGGATCGTTCCTCACGCGGTGCCCGCGCTGTGGCCCCCACCGGTCGGCTTGTGCAAGCCGGGCCTTACTCCTC